>JBBUHS010000110.1:0-5216 GCA_038055675.1 Patescibacteria group bacterium
TCCAGATTTCTTGTGGCGGTTGACCGATCTTTCGAAACCAGGCAGTGCTATTGAAGGAGAGGTTGAAGTTCTGCGGGCAGAAAATAGTCATTTGAAATCCCAGTTGGCGAAATTGGACAGTGAAATTCAAACACAGACGCTACCCTTTGAAGCCATTAGAGCAAACGTCTACTCTCGGTACCCCTTAAACTTTAAGCATGAATTAGTTATTAATAAGGGTAGCCGTGATCGTGTTAGAGTTCGCGGAGCGGTGGTGATTCCAGTCCTCAGGGAGTCAGGTTTATCATCTCAAGTTTTCTTGGTTGGCAGTGTTTCCTCGGTTCTTGGATCGCGAAGTTTTATCCAGACTATTTTCGACTATCGTTTTAAGGAGGCCGTTCATATTGGGACTGGGAAAGTTTCCGGACTCCTTATTGGAGGACTTAGTCCAACGATCATGCTCATTCCAAAAGACGCCAAAATATCATCGGGAGATGTAGTAATCAGTGCTTCTCCAGAACTGCCATATGGGGTGATTCTGGGTCGTCTAAAAGAAGTGCGTTCTTCCTCGGATCAGCTGTTTCGAGAAGCTAGTCTAGAGCTTCTCTATGACATCAATAATCTGACCGTTGTTGCTGTCGAAGTTAATGAGCGACCATAGAAAGGTGCTGTGAAAATGAAAAAAGAAATTACCCTTTCCCTATTCATCATCGTTCTTGCGCTTATCGAGGCGAAGGCAAGACTCTGGTCGGGATATGCTCCCAATCTCCTTTTGGTTGGTTTAGTTGGCTTATCTGGTTCCATCGGTATTATCGAGCTTTTATTCTATACCCTCTTGGGATTTCTTTTTCTAGCTGGCCCTATAGTTTCCGAGGAAATTCTTGTCGTTGTGGTGATTGTCGCGTTCGTTCATTTTCTCAGACTCTTTGTGTTTGGCCCGTCGCCACTCCTCACGCCTCTTTTTAGCGTTGCCGCCATTTTTGTTTTCTACCTCGAAACAGTTGGTTTTACCTTTATATCGAATCCACTTTTTATTTTTGAAATGTGCCTTGTAAGCGTGATCTTTGGTTTTTTGTCAGAACTGATTATCGCCCGTCTCCGAGAACAACATTCATGAACCACACTCCAGACAAACCAGATTTCGATTTTTCATTTGAAGGTTTATCAACCGACGAGCTGGTTCAAAACTTTGATTTAGTTGAAGTCCCTATTAAGCCCCACGTCTTTCGTTTGGTCGGACTTTGCGCCTTCCTCATTGTTGGCATTGTGGTCGTTCGCATGATAGCGATAGGGCCTTTTTCTTATGCCGAGTATAGAGCGAGGGCAGTTTCAAATTTAGAAGAGCGGGAGATAGACCCAGCCCCTCGGGGAATTATTACTGATCGGAACGATGTCACCTTAGCCGAAAATGAACCGAGCTTCTTGGCCTTTTTGCGTCTCAAAGATTTCCTCGCCTCATCAACTGACAGAGGGTCGGTTTTATTAAAGATTTCTGAAGTTATTAAGGTGCCACCAGAACAGATTGAGTTAGAAATTATTCAAGGCATCTCAAAAGAAAAGGAAGAGATTCTTATCGGAGAGGGTTTGGACGAAGCACAGATCATTGCTTTTAGAGCCAGTAAGAATATTCCCGTTACCGTTCGTTCTGGATTTAGGCGTCGGTACGTTGATGGACCAGTCTTCGCCACTATCCTTGGCTACACGGGCCGAGTTGATGCCGAGAGCCTTTCCAAAAATCCAAAACTCAAAGACGAACTGCTTATTGGGAAAGCCGGGATAGAAGCTTATTATGACGATTATCTGCGGGGAGTGAATGGATACAAGGCCGAGAGACAGAACGCTCTCGGAGTGGCCTTGAATCAAGCAGAGTCAGTCGCTCCTGTTTCTGGGAAAACGCTGAAGCTTACTATTGATAGTGGGTTACAAAAATATTTTTACACAAGGCTGTCTGAAGGCTTAAGGAGTTTGGGGCGCGACTCGGGAGTAGGATTAGTACTAAATCCTCAGACAGGAGAAGTTCTGGCAATGATTAGTTTGCCGACTTACGACAATACCATACTTTCTTCTCCTGGTCGGAATGAGGAGAAGCAGAAAATATTAAGCGCTCCCTCTCATCCATTTTTTAACAGAGCTGTTTCTGGATTCTATAGTCCGGGATCAACCATCAAACCATTGGTTGCGGTAGCAGCCCTGAAGGAAAAGGTTATCACTCCTGATCGGTCTATTTACTCTCCGGGCTATCTCGATGTTCCAAACCCTTACGATCCCTCGAAGCCATCTCGGTTTCTCGACTGGCGACCTCAGGGATATGTGAATGTGATGTCGGCTATTGCTCAGTCGAGTAACGTGTATTTCTATGAAATTGGCGGCGGTTTTGGCGATATTAAAGGGCTTGGCATTACCAAGCTTCTTGCCTGGTGGGATATGTTTGGCCTTGGAAAAGAAGCCGGCATCGATATTGTCGGAGAGGGAAGTGGTCGTTTACCAGAGCCGGAAAAGAGCGAGGAGAAGCGTGGCCGGGCCTGGCTTTTGGGAGATACCTACAACGTCAGTATCGGACAGGGCGATCTTCAGGTGACTCCGCTCCAGATTTTGAACTATATTGCTACGATCGCAAACGGCGGCACCTTGAGACGTCCTTACCTTGCCTCGGATATTATGAAGCCAGAGGTTATCCGTGACCTTTCTCATCTATCCCCAGAAATTCGTTTTGCTCAGAAAGGAATGGAGTTGGGTGTGAAATCCACTCTGGGAACAGGGCACTCTCTTGTAAACCTGCCAATTTCGATCGCAGCTAAGACCGGTACGGCGCAAACACAAAATAATACTGTCGAAAATGCTTTCTTTGTTGGTTATGCCCCAACTGACAAACCAGAAATCGCAGTTCTTGTTTTAGTTGAGAATGCCAAGCAGGGAAGTCTGAACGCCGTGCCAATCGCCAAAGATGTTTTCGAGTGGTACCATCTGTATCGCTACGGAAAAGACGGAAAGAGTAGTTCGACAAAGCAAGTGAGTGGTCGGCCAGCTTAAGCTAAGTCTAGATACTCACCTCTGACTACGATACACTTATACCCATGAGTGAATTCAGACAGGACCCGGTTTCTGGAGACTGGATCGTAATAGCTCCCGAGAGATCTGTTCGACCCTCAAACTTCAAAAAGAAAAAAGAAAAAAGGATACGAGCGCCCAAAACCGGTTGTCCTTTTGAACCGCAACAACTGGAAGCTGCTCCTAACTGGCCGCCAATTATCAGCTATCCTAATCAGAAAAACTGGCGGGTGGTGGTTGTCCCTAATAAATATCCAGCACTCACTCACACCGAACAGTGTTCTATGATATTGGATAGTGGGCCGTATCGTTCACAGACAGGCGTTGGTCATCACGATCTTGTTATCACCCGTGATCACGAAAATAATTTTGCGAAACTTTCTCCGAGTCGGGCGGCCGAGGTAATGGCAGTACTTGCCAAACGATACCGGGAGTTGGCTGAAGATCCATGTATTTTTTATACCTCATCATTTTTTAACTGGGGGCCACGAGCTGGGGCATCGCTTTATCATCCCCACTACCAGATTCTTTCTTTACCGATTATTCCTCCCGATGTCCACCACTCTCTGGCTGGTTCTGAACGGTATTATAAGAAACATAAATCGTGCGTTCACTGTGATATGTTGACCTATGAGAAAAAGGTAAAGAAAAGAGTGGTTCTCGAGACCAGAGATGTTATTGTTTTAGCTCCTTACGTTTCCCGATCATCCTACGAACTGAGATTATTTCCAAAGAAACACCTTCCCTTTTTCGAAAAATCTTCACCCCACGTTTTAGCCTCAACAAGCGAACTACTTCAAAAGACGTTGCGTCTGGTGAGAGATAAGCTCGATGATCCCGATCTCAATTTCTTTATCCATACCGCCCCTCTAAAACACCAAGATCGATATCCCTACTACCACTGGCATATTGAAATTATTCCGAAGATTACGGATTGGGCTGGATTTGAGCTTAGTACCGGAGTAGAAATCAATACGGTTGATCCTGACTTCGTTGCTTCATTTTTGCGCCCTCGCTAAGCCCTTTTAGAAAGAATATGAAAAGTATTTTAAACAAAACCTGGAGCCGGATGATGAAATATCGACTGGTAAGCGCTCTTTGCGGAGGGGCTCTTTTTGTTGTTCTCCTGGGACATGCACTCGTTTTCTACTATCTTCATTCAGCCGGACAACTAATCGTCGTCCACTATACGAGACAGGGTATTGATCAGTTTGGAAGTATCTGGCAGGTCTTAAGTTATGGTATTGTTGCCTGGAGTATTATTATAATAAACTTCCTAATCGCCTTAGAACTTGAGGAAAGGGATTGGCTTTGGGGTAAGGTGGTAGCTGGGATGACTCTCGGACTCGCTATCTTGCTTTTTATCTCATTCCAGGCTATTATCAGCGTCAACTAATACGGGCGATTAGCATCTAGAATTTAGGAGTTAGGGAAAGAGAAAAACAGTTTTTGTTAGCTCCTAGATTCTAATTACTAACTACTAAATTCTACCAATGGATTTTGCAATCATTCAGACTGGCGGGAAACAGTACAAAGTTTCCGCTGGCGAAAAACTGAAAGTTGAAAAGCTCGACGGCGAAGCCGGATCGGAGATTACTCTAGATAGAGTCCTTTTGGTTTCTCAGGGAGGGAAGGTAGAGGTTGGAACCCCCTATCTTGCTAAGAAAGTAGTAGCCAAAATTATCCAGGAGGGACGAGACAAGAAGAAGCTCATCTTCAAATATCACTCCAAGACCAGACTTCGAAAGAGAAAGGGCCACCGCCAGACCTTTACTGAAATCGAGATTGCAAAGATCTAAAAAACTCCACTAGTGGAGTTTTTAAATTGATTCCTATAGAATTACCTTAGTTTTTAGAAAAAAGGAGGGTCTCAACCATGGCAATGAGTGCCGCCGATTTCCTTGAGTACATGAAAGGCAAGAAACCTCCTGATTTGAGGGCCAAGTGTGACGCGGAGGACAGGTACTTCGAAGCGCTCGGAGAGGTTGTCGAGAGATTTCCAATCGGCAATTTAGTTCGAGCGGGTGCGCGAAGGATTTCTAGGTCGACTGAGTGATCAGTCATTTCTTACTAGCCGCTTTAATAAAATCCAAAAACATTGGGTGAGGAGTGAGAGGGCGAGATTTTAATTCTGGATGGAACTGGCTCGCCATGAAGAATGGATGGTTTTTAAGCTCGATAATTTCTAC
>JBBUHS010000111.1:0-3189 GCA_038055675.1 Patescibacteria group bacterium
TTCTTCGATACAAAAACACTCCTTGGAATTCTTCGGATTATGTAAATCGTGTCAAAAATGAAAACGCCTCATCATATTTTTCTTTTCTCAGTCTTTGTTATTATCGGAAGTATTTTTGTACCACCGAGTTTTTCTGAAGCAGCAACAACCTCTCTACAAAACACTGAGCTCTCAACCACTACGCCCATCTCCTTCCCACCAGATCAATTTTTCCTAGGCAAAATAATAAAAATTGAATCTCATCTAGATAGCAGTGAGATTATGGGAGGAGAACTTAAAACTGCTACTGTTACTCTTTTCCCCGGAAATGATGCGAAGGTCACTATTGAGTACGGAGGTGATTTCGCAAACCAAAGTCCAAGCCAACTCCACGAAGGAGATTATGCCATCGTTATGAAAACTCAGCCGGGTGGAGAAACCTCGTACTATTTAGTCGATCGCCTTCGCCTTCCTGGTATTATTGTTGTCGTTTTATTCTTCTTAGCAGTCGTTGGCTCTCTTGGTGGGCGAAGAGGCCTCGGCGCCATCCTGGGACTCGCAATCAGCATTCTGATTATTGTTTTCGGAATCGTTCCAGCAATTCTCAGTGGCTATAACCCGTTTTTAATAGGTTTCATTGGAACAGGCCTCATCGCCTGCCTTTCTCTCTATCTCGCCCACGGATATAACTCCCGAACAACCACAGCCCTTTGGAGTACATTAATTACACTCGCCATCGCCTTTTGTCTCTCACTTTTTTCCGTGTGGGGAGTAGGTCTCTTTGGTCTTGGCAGTGAAGAAGCCCGTATTCTGAGCCTGAATCTTGAAAACGCAATCAATCTTCAAGGACTTTTGATTATCGCTATTGTGATTGGAACACTTGGCGTGTTGGATGACACAACCATCAACCAAACTCACATCGTTCACGAGTTGGCAGAAGTTAATCCAAACCTAACCAGAAAAGAACTCTACCTCCGCAGTTTGAAAATTGGCCGAGAGCATATCGCCTCCCTCGTAAACACTCTTTTCCTTGCGTACATCGGCGCATTCCTGCCTCTCTTTATAGCTCTTAGCCTCGCCGCCGAACCACTATGGATCACTTTAAATAGAGAGGTAATCGCCGAAGAAATCATAAGGAGCATCATGGGAAGTATCGCTCTCGTCCTCGCCGTTCCCATCTCTTCTTTCCTCGCCGCTCGATCAATCAACAAACATAACCTCACTCATTCAGAACAACACGAAAGGTAGGGCTCCTTTTATATCTTTCTTAGTTGCTCTGAATAGTAAAGACATCGAAGATATATTTTATGAAAGAATAAGAGAACTATAAAAGAAGTCCTAGTTCTCGTTTCTTTCATAAAAAAATTCCACCTTTCGTATTCGCGAGAAATAATAAAACCACCGAATTTTCATCCGATGGTTTTATTCTTCTACAACTGATATAGCTAGTAGTTTCCGCCTTGTTCGGCCCGAGGGGGACGACTGCCTCCTTCCGGCTCATCAATCTTCAGATTGACTCTGGCGTTATTTTTGATGCCAACAATACGTAAAAGTGAACGGATAGCTTTGGCGGTTGATCCCTGTCGTCCGACAATCTGTCCCATATCCATCGGATTGACTTTCAAAGTTAGGAGTACTCCCATCTCATCAACCCGCCGATCAACCGTGACATCATCAGGATGATCAACCAGGGCTTTCGCTAACATCATTAAAAATTCTTGATCAGACATACTGGGTAAATCGTTACTTTCTTGACACCTTCCCCTCTCGGTTCGGTGCAAGAAAAGATATTCGACCTTTTCTATAGTTTCAGTTTATTTTTGAGTTTCTGAGGAGTTACGCGTCCGGGGTAGCGTCTTTCTTGGATTTCTTTAGCTTCACTACTTTCTTTGGGGTAGTGAGAACTCGGTTCTTCACCAAAAGATTGTGCATCGAAGTGGTCGGCTGAGCACCCACCTTAACCCAGTGAGTAACCCGATCCTTCTTCACTTCGAAAGTCTTAGTGAAAGGATTATAAGATCCGAGGTCCTCGATTGGAGGAGCCTGAATCTTAGATCGCCTTTCGGCCACTACCAGACGGTAGCTGGGCTGATGCTTTTTGCCAATTCGCTGTAATTTGATAGCTAACATGGTCTATAAAATGATGTAATACTGTAACGGATTTATGGAAATAAGGCAAGGGTTCTCTCTTTTGTTTCTTTGGGGCTCCCATAAAACCCTACTGGGTTTTCGCTCTGCTCGAGCCGTCGCTCTCCGCAAGGCCCCAAAGAAGCCAAAAGTTCGATTAGTTTTATGAATTCATTTTCGCAATAAGAATTTCTACTATCTTGAGGAACTTCTCTGATTTGCCGGTCCAATTCCCTGGAGTATTTCTCATTGACTGAATTATTTCCTGTGTCTCCATCCATTTTATTTCTTGCACTTCGCCATCATTGAATTTCAAAGAGGTTATATCTCCTTGAAAATTATAATAGTAAACAATATTAAATTCCCTATTTGGAAAACCATCGTGCTTATAAACATCTCCGAAAATGAGATCGGAAATCTGAACATTCACTCCTATCTCTTCTTTTAGTTCCTCAAGGGCAGTATCCTCTACTGTTTCTCCTGTTTTTACGTGTCCTCCGAAACGAGTATCCCACATATTAGGATTTAAATCTTTCGTTTTAGAACGAAGATGTACTAAAAAATCTATTGCATTGTTATTTTTTCGAAAAAGATAAATATGAACAGCTCTATGCCACAATCCTTGTGAATGAGCTTCTTCGCGTGATCTCTTTTCCCCTATTGGAACATTCTTCTCGTCGACTATGTCAAAATACTCTTCCATTAAGAAGTAGCTGGCACTGGGCTTTTAGATTCCAGTTTCAAAGAAACCACCTTTGAGGTGCCGTCTGGGTTCATGGTTACGCCATAAAGCACGTTAGCCGCTTCCATCGTGGCGCGGTTATGAGTCACGATTACGAACTGAGTCTGGTCGGCAAACTTCTTCACCAGCTCGGCAAACCGTCGGGCGTTTCGTTCGTCGAGTGGTGCGTCGATTTCGTCGAGAACGAGAAACGGTGGAGGACTGACAGAAATAAGAGCAAAAAGAGCAGCGATACCAACAAGACTACGTTCGCCACCCGAGAGCATCTCGAGAGACGTGATTCGCTTTCGAGGAAGCTTCACCTCAACCTCGATTCCTTCATCACTTCTTTCTTCTTTTAA
>JBBUHS010000111.1:3199-7687 GCA_038055675.1 Patescibacteria group bacterium
CTACTACTCCCTCCTCAGAATCTTCCAGTTCATCAGCCTTCTTTTTCTTTTCACGCTTAGTCATTAAAAGCTTTCCCTGTCCCCCGCCAAACATCAACTCAAAAAATGTCGTAAACTCCTTGTTAATTTTTACGAGCGCTTTTTCAAAATCATTCTTAATTTTTGAACGAAGCTCCGAGATCAGTTCGCGAAGATCAGTCTTACTCTTTTCTAAGTCAGCGGATTCCTTTTCAAGAAAAGTATACCGTTCTTCGGCCTCTGCCGCCTCCTTCATAAGAGCTTCGTCAATTTCTCCGATACTGGCCAAGTCCCCACGGAGTTTTAATATGCGGTGTTCGGCAGACGAAAGACTGAAATCTTCCGGCGTAACAGAAGTTTTTTCGAACTCGGAAACTTTCCTTCCGGCCTGTTCAATATGTCGATGCAGTTCTTCCTCGTGAAGTTTCACTCGTTCCTTTTCAAGAAGAAGCGACTGGTTATTTCTCTCCCAAACCTGAACTTTATTTTTTGCTAACTCAAGATTAGAAACAGCGGATTTAAAAGCACCGTAAAAAGCAGACTGCCCCTGTTCTAATGACTGCTCCTCTTTTTCGAGAAGAGAAAGGTCTTTCGAAAGCGCTTGGAGTTGTTCTTCAATTTTCTTAAACTCTTCTTCCAGGCCAGTCTGCTTGGACTGAGCCTTAGCCGGCGAAGAAAATATCTTATCTATTCTTGCCAAAGATTTTTCTACTGCCGACTTCAAATGATCAAAGTCTCCGCTCAAAGCGCTCTCGAGTTCCTGTTTTAGAAAATCAATTGTTTCCGCTAAGTCTTTGTGGGATGGCACCAATCCCTGTGGTAACTCTTTCTGATCTTCGAGACGAGCCTCAAAGCGACCAATTTCTTTTTGCAATTTTCCCCGATCTTCCCGAAGAAGCTGAATTCTTTTCTTAACCTCTTGAAGCCTGCTTCGCTCTTCTGGCTCGCGAGCTTCCGTTTCTTTTAATTTTTCCTCGGCTTTTCTGACCGCTGACTCTAGTAATGTTTTTTCTTTGTGGCGTTCATCGCTCACCTTAGACAACTTCTTTTCCTCCGCCTTAAGAGCTTGGAACTGGTGACTGAAAAATTGATCCTCAAGAGTTTTGAGCTCCACTTCCAAAACACCGCGTTTTTCCCAGCGAGCCGTTTGGCGCTTTAAGGACCTCAGGTGAGGCAAAATCTCCTCAACCAAGGCTTTCACTTTTTCCAAATTAACTTCAGACTGTTCCAGTTTCCTCTCGGCATCTGTTTTTTTCAACTGAAACTCACGAAGTCCCAAGATTTCTTCAATCATCGCCCGACGCTCAAGTGGCGTGGAGCGAATAAACATATCACTATTACCCTGAGTGATCACAACGAGCCCACGCGCACCGAGACGGGAGTGAGCAAAAAAATCTATGAGATCCTTCAGGCGAACCTCGGCTTTATTAATAAAATACTGATTGCTACCGTTACGACTAGCCTGTCGAGTAACGATAATGTCCTCAAAATCAACGGGGAAAAAATTATTGGCGTTTGAAAACTGAAGTGAGGCCTGAGCCAATCCCATTCTGGGCCGCTCCTTAGTTCCAGCAAAAATAAGGTCTTCACTCTTTGCTCCGCGTAAATTCCGGGCTTCGCGTTCTCCTAAAAGCCAACGGATCGCATCAATGACGTTTGATTTGCCCGAACCATTCGGCCCAACGATAGCCGTAATCCCCTCCGGTAACTCAAGAACGGTTCGCTCTCCGAACGACTTGAAACCGTTTAATTCGAGAGACTTGAGCAGACGGGACATAGTGTTAGGCGCCGTCTTTGATTCTATATTCTTCTAGGGCCTTCTTTGCAGCATCAACCTCTGCTTCCTGCTTTGAGTTTCCCCGGCCTTCGGTGATAAGTTCTGAGCCGAAATAAACTCCCACTAAAAATATCCGATCGTGAGCTGGTCCCTGCTCCTCTAGAACTTTATAGGTTGGTGTCAGTCGTCGTCCTTCCTGAATAATCTCCTGGAGCTCGCTCTTTGGGTCTTTATAACTTTTCGTTTTCAAAACCTCATCGAGATGAGAAAAAACTACCTGCTCAATAAATGAATGGGAGACTTTAAAGCCCTGGTCGAGGTAGATAGCACCAACAACAGCTTCAAAGGCATTGGCTAAAATTACTTCATGCGCCCGGCCGCTATCCTTGGCCTCACCACGAGACATGAGGACAAATTTATGAAGATCAATCTCGCTCGCTACTTTAGCAAGACGCTGATAATTAACCAAAGCGGCTCGGAACATAGTCATCTCTCCTTCGGGTGCTTCGGGAAATTTTTTAAACAAAAGAACGCTCACCGAAAGTTCTAAAACAGCATCGCCCAAAAATTCTAATCGTTCGTTATGATGAAAAGCCCAACGATGGTTTTCGTTTAGATACGAACGATGCGTAAGCGCCTCGCGAAGGAGGTCTTTATTGATAAATTTTACGTTTAGTTTTTCTTCGAGAAGAGCGGTGTTAGTTGTTGTTTTACTAGTCATTTTTTTGGTTCCTGGTTTTTCTTGTAAACGGTACCGAGGACACCGTTAATAAATCGTCCGGCGTTTGGACCACCGTAATTCTTGGCAAGCTCAATGGCTTCGTTAATAGCTACCTTTGGTGGAACCTCTTCTGGATTGGCATACATCAGCTCATAAAGGCCGAGCCGCAAGATATTCCGATCAATCACGGCAATACGAGCCAGCGGCCACTCGGGAGCCACCTCCTCAATCTTTGCATCAATGTCCTTGAAATGCTCGGCTACTCCTTTCAAAATCTTCCAGGCAAACTCCGGCTCATCCACGTCAGGAGCAAAATCCTTCATATTCCGATCAAGAATCTCGGTAATATCTTTCTTGCCTCCATAAAAATCCCACTCATAGAGGGTTTGGAGGATAACTGCACGAAGGAGATGCCGGGTTGCCATAATTTTCGAAAGAGCTAATAGGTTTGTCGGTGCTTCTAAATAAGGATGCGCTCGACCCGCTACTTACCACACTGCGGACAGACACGATGAGCCAGCTTCGGACCGTTGCAGTTGCTACACACAAAAACCCGCTGCTTCTTCATGGCCATATGCGATCGCCGACGACCCACCTTGCCTTTCGTATGATGTTTTATTGGTACGCCACCCATAGGTATTTATATACTATTTAAGGCTCATAGTAGTGTATTTCCGGATAAAGGTCAAACGATGAACGTCCGACGGACCGATTTTTTCTAAGGCTTTCCGGTGCTCCCGAGTACCATATCCTTTATGGTTTTCAAAACCATATTGCGGATATTCTTTAGCCAGCCGAACCATATATCTATCTCGGATTACCTTAGCCACAATTGAAGCGATCATAATCGGAAGGTGTTTTTCGTCTCCTTTAATAATGGTTTTCGCGCTATAGACTTCCCCACTTTCTTTTTTGTTTTTTAGATAAAGGCCTCCGTCCAGTAAAACCTGATGGTTTTTGAACGCCTTATTTCTTTCTAAAAGACGGTGGTAGGCGAGAAAAGCGGCCTTATTGGCCGATTTCGATATGTTAGTCCGATCGATCTGTAGCGGATAGATGCGGGCAACTGAAAAACTGATTCTCTTTTCTGCCACAAAATACCGATACCACTCCTCCCTCTGTTTTTTGCTCAACTGCTTTGAATCTTTGAGTTTTCCTAATATGCGCTGAGAAATTTTAAAGTTCTTAGGAATAGCGGCGGCAGAAACTACAACCGGCCCAGCCAAGGGGCCGCGACCAACTTCATCAATGCCAATAAGATACTTCACCTCTTCATTCTACAAGAACTCCTAAAAACAAAAAAACGCGACGGTGTCGGTTTTATAAAAAGGATTTTGGTGATAGTAGACGAGGATTTTGGTCCTCGTCTGCTATCAGGTTGAGGGTAGCGCCTAGCGTGGCGCCACCGACCGTTGATCAACGGTGATTGATCTTCGGGCCGCCGATCGTCGGGTCGCGCATATGCGCCTCCTTATTGGTTCTCTTCGGCGAAATGCCGAAGATGCTGTTTTATTTATATAACAGTAGGAACTATAAAGTCAGACGGGGAGTGATCCAAGGGTACTATGACGACCTCTTCTTTATCAAAAAAAGCTTCAAAATCAGATGCTCGGTTAAGTCGTGCCCAACCTCTCCCCGCCGAACAAGATTCACTGCCTCCGAGAGTGTTACAAAATTAATTTGAATATCCTCAGTATCATCATTTGGTAGTTTTGAAGAAGTTAGTCCTTCTCCAAGAAAAACATACCGATCCCATTTGATGGTCTGTCCGAGTGAAGATTTATAAAACAAAGAAAGTTTTTTTGCTTTGAATCCAGTTTCTTCTTGAAGTTCTCGTTGTGCCGCCCGCTTCGGACTCTCCCCTTTTTCGATCGTACCACCTGGAAATCGCCAGACTCGTTTCTTATATTTGGGACGGTACTCGCGGTTTAAAAGAATTCGTCCCTCTTTATCAATAGGCAGAATAGTCACT
>JBBUHS010000112.1:0-4249 GCA_038055675.1 Patescibacteria group bacterium
GTAAAAGGGGAGAGATACCACAAGCTGGCTGGATCGGAAGCGGAAGCTACGACCACCACAGTTTTCTCTAATGCTCCAGAATTTTTCAAAGTCTCCACAATCTTGGCTGTTTTTGATTCCTTCTGTCCGATAGCGACATAAATAGAAACGGGCCGGTTCACCTCGCTTACCTGGTTAATAATAGTGTCCAAGGCAATGGCAGTTTTTCCGGTCTGGCGATCGCCAATAATAAGTTCGCGCTGTCCGCGGCCAATTGGAATCATTCCATCGATCGCCTTAATGCCAGTGTGAATTGGGCGATTGACGGTGTCGCGGTCGAGAACTGACGGGGCGTTTCGCTCAAGGGGAGCGTGAATGATTTCTGATTGAGTTTTTCCGCCCGAGGCGGATACTCCTTCGGAGGAAAAAATAGGACCCTTGCTGTCAATCGGTTCACCGAGAGGATTAATAACACGACCAAGTAGTTCCTCGCCGACTGGAATAGAAAGGAGTCGTCCGGTTTGCTTGACCACATCTCCAGCTTTAATAGTTTTATAGTCTTCGAGAGCCAAAGCACCAATCGTTTCTTCTTCAAGGTTTAAAACCACAGCGGCCTTTTCGCCATCTGCGCTTTGGATCAGAAGAAGTTCCTGGCTCATTGCTTCGCGTAATCCAGAGATAGAAACAATGCCATCGCCCACGGCAGTGACCACGCCAATTTTCTCCTCGCGAATTTCTCCGGAGTGTCCTGCGATTTCCTTTTTCAGTTTTTCGATAATGGGATAAGACATTGTGGTTATGTAGGGTAGTGAGTTCCAAAGAGACTGTTGATCTGGGATTTCATCGAGGCGTCTATCTGCGATTCTCCGTTCATAGTAATGCGCGCTCCGGCTAGTATCTCCTCATTGATTTCTTCTTTTACGATATCGTGAGGTTTCAGTAGGTGGCGCAACTTCTTTCTGATGTCCGGGATTTTTCTGGCAGTTTCTACGAGTACCTCCCGACCACCTTCCTGCGCGACCAATTCTCGTTCGGTAAGACGAATAATTTCTAGTAAGTGTTTCATATCTCCGTTTTCTTGAAGAAGTAAAAGAAGATTTTTTAAGAAATCTTCTTCCTTCGCTTCCGAGTGTTTCTCAAGAAGCAGAGCGGTCAAAGCTTGGGCATATAATCGAGAAGTATATTTCATTATTTTACTTGGCTTTTATAGCTTCACGAGTAGCTCGTTCGATAAGCGCCTCATCGATCTGTTTCGGATCGAGGGCAGTGACTTTTTCTATGGCGGCACGAACAAGATGACGGGCATTTTCTCCGAGCGCTTTATCAAACTCGGTTTTCTTCTGTTCCATCATAAGCTCAGCATTTTTCATTGCTTGTCCTGTTTTCTTCTCTATCTCCATCAAGCGCTCTTCTTCTGTCAGCTTCAGTTTTGAATCACTTTCCTTGAAGAGCTGAAGGATTTCTGTTTCAGCCTCATGAATCTTTTCTTTCTTTATGAGATCGACTTCGCTCAGTCGTCGCTCCGCCTCCTCGGCCTTGACCAAACCTTCTTCGATCTTCCTCTTTCTCTCATGAAGAATATCGAGAACTGGTTTGTAGACAAAAAGGCGGAGCACCACTAGGACGATCAAAAAATTAACGGCTTGACTTACGAGTAGCCGCCAGTCGATTCCTAATTGGCTTACGAATTGATCCATAAAGTAAAACTACTTAAACGAATTTAATGATGAGAGCGACGACGAGGGCGTAGATAGCGATAGCTTCAGCAAACGCGATTGCTAAGATCATAGCCGTCTGGATTTTCGGAGCAGCTTCCGGGTTTCGGCCGATTGCATCTGCGGCTTTAGAACCAATCAAACCAATTGAAAGTGCTGGAAACATAGTTCCAAAGCTGATGACCGCCGCGGTGGCCATCAAGCGGACGGCGTTAATGTCCCATCCAGTAACTTCTGCTACGGTTTGCACTGCTTGTACAGTTTCTTGCATATATATGTTTAAATCTTGTGAACGACCTTTATTAATGTTCGCCCTCGTGACTGGTTGTGGCGATAGCCACAAAAACGAGGGTGAGCATAGCAAAGACGAATGCTTGGATAAAGCCGACGAATATCTCTAAGAATAGGAAGGGAACTGGGGCCACATATGGCGCGAGGAAACCGATAATAATCAAGAGTACCTCGCCAGCAAAGACATTGCCAAATAAACGAAACGAAAACGACACTATCTTAGCAAATTCCGAGACTAATTCAAGGATGCCGACGAAGAAGAGTATGGGACTCGAAAAGTTAAAAAACTTTTTGGCATGTGAACCAACTCCCAATTCTTTAATGGCCAGAATATGGGTGGCTACGACCGAGATGATGGCGATGGCTAAAGTGAAGTTGAGGTCGGCGGAAGGAGCGCGGAAAAAGGGGATAAAACCGTGTTCTCCTTTAATTCCAATAGAACCAACTCCGGGAAGGAGGCCGAGCCAGTTGGCAGTCATGACCATAACGAAGATGGTGGCGATGAGCGGCAGATACCGCTCTGATTTATGACGGTTACCAAGCACCGAATCCATCAGCCCTAAAAGGGATTCGAGGCCGGTCTCAGTAATGCTTTGTCCGGTTCCTGGAACGAGGGCCAGCTTCTTCTTAAGAACAAGGCCCAAAATAAAAAGAAGACCCACCACGATTACTCCCAAAAGGAGGCTGTTTGTAAAGGGAAAAACCACTGATTGAAAGAGTGGTTCGCCTTTGAGGGATATGTGGATTGAATTTTGCATTCGACTCTATTCTAAACGAAAAACGCCAGGAATCAACTATATTCTCGACTTTTCTTCCCGAGAACTCGGATAGAATGTTTGCTAACATTCTTCCTCTGCTCCTGCCGTCGCAGTCCGTAAGGTTTTCGAGAAAAAAGTCTCGAATGGGTAGAAATAGGCTTCCGCAACGACCCAGAGAAATAAAGGATCGGCCTATTTTACGGAATGTCGGCCCAATCTGAATCTATAATATATAAATTACAAACTCAGGTTGGGCCGAGAGGGGAGAATATTTCCTCCTCCTCTCGGTTGGTGTTGGTGGGAGCCGGCGGTTACTTCTGGGCCAGCTGGCGCCATGTGTTGTCGAGCATGCTCTGGCAACCTCGATCGAGGTTGCTACCACAGCACTCCGGCGTCTGAGCGCAGAGCTGGATTTTTGCCTGCCGAAGGAACTCGACATTCTTGAAGCCTCGAGCAACGCCGTAGCCGAAGAAGCCGATGCCCACGGCTAGTCCAATAGCGAGCACAATTCTGATGATTCCGGCATTGTGATGATCCGGATTCTGGATTCGATTCATTCCTTCTCCTTGTTTTTCTGGGTCAAACTGCCCAGCTCAGCCTTGCCTTCCACCCAATTATTGAGACGAGGTTATTGCTCCCTAGCTTCTGTGAGGTGAATAAGGAAGCAAGAATCTCGTCTCAAAGGCATATTTCAAAGAACATGTTAATTATAACATATTATACACTATTGTCAATATTAGGATTGACTTATACAATAATAGGTGTTATAATTAATCTAGATCATAACATTGGCGAGTTATAGCTTCCAGCTCAGGAATCATCGTGGTTTGGAAGCTATAACCCGTCTACAAAGAATCCAAAGGAATAACCCCGAGGAAATTGGAAGGTGGGCTAGCAAGGAGAGTCTCATGAATAATTTCATCACCCCTCCCCAGTGTCGACACCTCATCGAGGTGTTCGAAACCCTCGAGTCCGGTCAGCTTCAAGCACTGATCGCTTCCGGACTCTTGACCGACCTCCGGCGTTGCGTTGCGGAGTTCGATCCCAGGAAGATCGATCGCGGCCAGTACCAACGGATCCTCGGCATCGACCCCTCCGTCTTCACGCTGAAGATGGGCGGGTCCGAGACGACCGACCAGATCGTTGCGGTCCTGCGCGAGAGCGGCATCCGGGTGAACGAATGCGTGACCCAGAAGAACTTCCCACTCACGTCGGGCGAAGCGATCGAGGACGAGATCGAGCTCGTGGATCCGAACCGGGATTTATACTTCAAAGAGAGTCTCGCGATTCTCAAGGAGAAGGGTCTCATGCGTCCGACCGAGGAACATGCGATCCGTTTCTCTCAGCAGCACGGTCTCACGACCACCTCGACGAAGAAGCCCTGTATCATCTTCCCGCACAAGCCGTGGCTGGGCCCGGGCCGCAGCCCTCGCGTGGTCTGCGTGTGCCGTTACCCCGTCGACCGCGAGCTCTTCCTGCGCTGGGCTGGCGGCTGGTTCTACGACC
>JBBUHS010000113.1:0-1321 GCA_038055675.1 Patescibacteria group bacterium
AGGGCTTTTGATTGATACCGATACCTACGAGGGCCGTCGGTTTATTTTTATACAAAAACACTCCGAGCTTTCCCCCGTTGAAAGAAATGCTTTTAATCTGCTGAAGCGTCGCTCCTTGCACGATGACCTCCACCGGCTCCCCTTGCATGATGCTTTGCGGAAAAATAGAAAGCGTCGGCAATGCCGCCCGTGCAAAAAATGGGAAAACTATACCGACCGCGAGAAAAAATATCTTGAAGAATGTGCCTGCCATAGGCACAGTATAGCTCCGATATCCACTTCCAAGGCGACGCCTTAGAAGCCAAGTAAAAAGGGCTCCCAAACAGAATATATCTGTAGGGAGCCCTTTGAGCATCCTGATTGTGGACTTCCTTATTTACGAAAGCTCCTTACCACGTTCCTACCACTGGAATGGCCGGCTGTGACCCCGCTGTGTCCAGCCCGGCAATGCGGAATGATCTGTAAACGAAATACCGTCATGACCGGGAATAGTAATCGGGGGTAATTCTCCCCTCTTGACCGCGCGCGCGTCGATGGTCTCGGCAAACTCCTCGACGGATATCCTAGTCTTGGAGAGCGTCGTTATGAGGCTGACGACAGCACCCCCATGCCCAGTTTGCCCATTCACGGAATCTTTTTCCATAATCGGGAATTCGTATGGCGTGTCAGTGAGTCCGTAATATCCCATCATTTCGTCGAATACTTCAGAACAATCATTCCAGAATTCAGACGACATTGTGCTTGCATGAAACGCGGCCTTTTTTTCTTCATCGGACATTTCTTTGTCATTTGATGGGTACGGCACCAGGATCCTTGCACACACGAAATAGAAACCCGGCACGCCGTTGGAATACGAACCGCGGTCGACATTGCTCCCGCGTAGAACCGCGGACAAGTCTTCTGCGTATTTCCATTTACCGAGCTCTGAGCGTGTAGTAGCCGTGTCGAGGTACGAAAGTATCTGGGAGATAACGTCGGATGCCATGTGACACCTCCTTCTGGGCTGATGTTGGAAATGTACTGATTTTAAGCCAAAATAGCTCCCAATCTTTTTTCAGATTAGAATAAGATTACATTGCTGTCAATGTCATCTTCGAAAGCAACAAAATTCAACCTTGTAAGGCAACGGCCGATTGATTAAAGAGAGGATTCGTATAGTTCTGGCCATCATATTCGACTAGGCTCAGCGAACCGTATTCCGGATACATTTTCAAACTCTCTTCGACCGAGATGCCAAATATCTTCGGCAGAAGCACCCGGATGACGCTCCCGTGGGAGACGATACAGACATTCTTTCCTGCGGAATCTTCAGCGATAGCAT
>JBBUHS010000114.1:0-2599 GCA_038055675.1 Patescibacteria group bacterium
TACGGATCCGAAGATCTATGAGCGCGATAAGGAGCAGGCTTAAGAAAACAAAAATCCAAATAATAGAAAGGGCGTCGGGGAAAGACTCGAGGCCTAATCGCCATGGAACAGAAACAAAAACAAGGGCTGATAGTAATTCAACTACGGGATACTGTAAACTCAGTCTTTTCTTACAGGAACGACAAAGGCCGCTCTGCGCTAAGAAGCTTACGAGTGGAATGAGTTCAAACCACCGAAGCTTCATCCCACAGTGGGGACAGCGAGAACGGCCTCCGAGAACATCCGAATGAAAAATAAATTTATCCGGATTATATCTGAGACTAATGACATTCAGAAAACTCCCAAAGAGCAGTCCGATACAAAATAGAAATGCCACAGTCATTACAATTCAAAGACTATCTGTACAATTTAGAAGCTAACGCAATAAGCTTTCTCTGCGGTACAGTCAACCTCATCGGCACGACCAGTCGTTACCTGGTTCTGGGTTGCCTGGGTTGCTTGCTCTTCAAACATAGTACCGAGGGTATAACCACCAACTGGATCGTCATATGTATATCCATAATTCTTGCTGGATGGATCGGTGAGCGGCAAAGCCGTTACTACTCCGCCATTAGTAACCAGAAGCTGATTTAATAAGTCAGGATATCGACCTTCGCGATTGTAGTAGAGCTGAAGACCAGTCTGAATCTGCTTAATTTCTGCCACACGACGTGCATCACGAGCCGTCTGCAAACTTGGTCTGAGACCAACTAAGACGATGCCCGCCAAGATTGAGATGATCGCCACAACGATCAAAAGCTCGATCAGGGTAAAACCTTTTCTGTTCATTTGTGTTTTTGTGTTCGTATCTAGCGAATCTCGACCTTTTTATTCTACTGAAAGGTAGAAACTAATTTATAGAGCGGAATAAGGATCGAACCAAATAATAATCCGGTCAAAAGTCCCAATCCCACCATCATGACTGGCTGAATGAGCTCAGTCATATTGTTTATTGTATCATCCAGCTCCCGACCATACAAGGTAGCGACACGTGTGAATATCTCGTCCACCTGTCCCGTAATCTCACCGACTGCTAACATCTGTGGAACAAGCGTTGGAAAATAGTCAGGATGCTTACTCATTGCCTTAGAAAGGGTCTCTCCTTGGCGAACATCATTACTAATATCTCGAAGCAACTCCTCATAAATTGCATTATCCACTGTCTGACTAACAATTTCTAGGGTTTGCGCCATTGGCACACCCCCGTGTAAAAGGATGGCGGCATTATTGGAAATGCGGGTAAGCATCAGCGGCAGGTGAACCTTTCCAACGATCGGCAGTCTAATCTTCAGTTCATCAAAAACTGCTTCTCCCTCAGTCGTACGGGCGTAATCAAGAATGGTGGCGATAATAACGAGGAGAGAAACGAGCATGGCTAGCCACCAGCGACTAAGAAACTCACCGCTACCGAGAAGGATCCTCGTAAAAAGAGGAAGTTCAACTTGCGCCTGAGCAAAGACCGGTCCAATTTGAGGAAAGACAACGGTAATAAGAAGAATGGAAACACCAACAAAAAGAAATATAACAATAACCGGGTACATCAAGGCTGATTTCACCTTACTCGTAATAATGAGTTCTTTCTCATAATAGTCAGCTAAGAAAGAAGCAGCTTCGGCCAGGTTCCCAGTAACTTCGGAAGCCCGAACAAGACTAACAAAAAAATCAGAGAAAACTCCGCTCTGACGCTCTAGAGCCTGGGAAAAAGATAGGCCGGAATTAATATCTTCGGAAACGAGAATAATTGATTCCTTGAGTGTTTGGTTCTGAGTCTGCTGGGCTAGATTACGAAGGGCATCGCCCAAAGGCAGTCGGGCATTCAAAAGAAGTGCGAGCTGGCGACTAAAAATAACGAAGTCTTTTTTTCTGACTGCTGAAAAATAGCTCGAGAGACGATCGTACCAGTGGACAGTCTCTGCTGCCTCAAGAGTAAGGATGAAGAGTCCGTGCCCCGCCAGGATACTAGCTGCGCTGTCTTTTGTGCCGGCCTCAATAAAACCAACCTGGAGTTCTCCTTCTCGAGTTTTTGCCTGATACTTATATTTCATAAAAACTAAATTCGCTCTAAAAGAATGCGTAACTCGGCCGGATTTAAGGAATAAAGTTCAGCATTCTCCAAAGAAATTTCTTTGTTCTTAACAAGCGTAGCTAAAGAACGATTGAGAGTAATCATACCCTCCTGGACACTGGTTTCGATGACTAGATCGATCTGATATATTTTTCTCTCACGAATAAGATTTCTGATAGCCGGATTCACAATCATAATCTCATTTACCGGAATGCGTCCGCCGGAAAGTCGCGGCACAAGACGCTGGGAAATAATGGCAACTAATGTAGCCGCTAACTGAGACATCGCCTGCGACTGCTGCTCGGGCGGGAAAGAGTCGATAATGCGATCAATTGTCTGGGCGGCGGAGTTTGTATGGAGTGTCGAGAAAACCAAGTGACCGGTTTCCGAAGCGGTCATAGCGGTGGCAATCGAAGTAGCATCGCGCATTTCACCGATCATGACAACATCCGGATCCTGACGAAGAACGGTGCGAAGTCCGGCACTAAAACTGGG
>JBBUHS010000115.1:0-1784 GCA_038055675.1 Patescibacteria group bacterium
TGGAGAGGTGACCCCAACGGCTCCTGGGTTTCTATCTCCGGTCCCACACACCGCAACCGCTCTTGATATAAACTGGGACAGCAATACTCCCGGAAATGGCTTCACGGGCGTTGATTATTACTTAGCTCGCTGGAAAGGAGGCTTTACGTTTGATCCTGGGACTTATCGCTTTACTGTTGGTAGTGATGACGGCGTTAGAGTATTTTTTGATGGAGCTTCCAAGGTTAATCAATGGATTCCAAGAAAATATACAGAAGACTCATTTGAAGTAACATTTCCGGTGCGGATAAACATTTTCATTCAAGTTGATTATATGGAAAGAGCCGGTGCTGCTCGTGTGAATTTTGGTTGGACGAAGCTCTAAACAGTTACTTCCCTGGGGATAGAAAAACAGCGTTTGGCGCTGTTTTTTGATACAATAAACGCATAAAGTCCCCATTATTAATCCTCTCTATTTTATGAAAAAGCTTATAAGTAGCTTACTTGTTTTGGGAGTTTTTCTTCCAGTTGTAGCTTCGGCGTCGGCGGTCGATGATTTAAATGAACAAGTAACTTCTCTTGGGGAAGTTCTTGCTTCTTTAGGTGATATTTTTAGGATTAACTATCCTGAGAGTGCTCTTGGTTTAGCAATCCTTCCCAGCACTTCTACCCAGGCTACTACCACATCAACTGTTACTTTAAGTGAGGTTTCGCCCGCTACCACTACTCTTATGGTTGAGGGTGCGCGTATGCCATACCAGGCGACTATTATAAATACAGGATCGGGAGCAAAAAACTTTAGAATTCAAGTTTGGGTAGAGCAGGGAACCCTTCGTTTACCGGCTGGTGGGGTATTGGTTAGATGTAGTAGCTCTGCGGGAATAGTTCTCTCAGGTACCTGTGTAAGTTCCTCCACCTTCAGCCCTATTTATAGTCGTTTATCCCCACGTTTTCAGGTGGGGCCAGCCCAGGCAATATTTGAATTGAGGCAAGGCAGTCAGATCATTAATCAGAAGGTAGTGCCTATCCAATTCGCTGTTCCTCTTCCTGTTTCCTTGGAACCTCTCGCAATCGGCAATAGTGTTTACTCTGGCACCACCAACTTTCTCGCTGGTCAATGGCAAGTGGGAATGCCAAGTGGATCCGAAGCAACTCTCCGATCCATTACCTTCCGCTTTAAGGGAAGTGGTCAAAAAACTGACCTTAAGAACATCCGTCTTTACATCGATGGCGTTCAGAAGGGATTAACGCTTCCAACCGTTTCTAATAATAGTCGTGTTGAATTCGATCTCGCCCTCGCTGATGCTCGACTACATGCCTCAAGTACGTTACAACTCCTCGCTGATGTTTTTGTATCTGCCGGGAAGAATTTCCAATTTTACATCGCTCGGCCTCTCGATATTTCGATGACGACAAGTGGTGGGGGACCTACAACCATTACCGCCTCAAATAAGGGGACCCTAGTCTCACTTGTTCCCGGAAATCTTACCCTATCTCTAGCATCAGATAGTCCTAGTGGACCCGTAACTCGTTCGTCTAATGTATCGCTTTTGAAAATTGCCACATATGCTGCCGGTGAGCCGGTTCGGGTACGATGGATAAACTTTGGGTTAGATATAGAAGCTATCACGAATACTCTCGATGACTCTATTCGAAATATAACTCTGGTTGACGACCAAGGAACGTCTGTTGGTCCAGCGATTGCCTTTCTTACGAAGTCAAAGAGGTGCACTGACGCGACCTTCAGTAAATCGGTTACCGCTCCAGTCAATTGTTTCGGTAACTCGACCTCTCCTTTAACCTAC
>JBBUHS010000116.1:0-3457 GCA_038055675.1 Patescibacteria group bacterium
GCAAAAGATCATTCAAAGCGCGCTTCACATCTTCCTCTTGAACAGCCTGAATGCAAACCGTTGGCTCGGATGAACTGACTGTATAAATACAGTGCCAATTATCGCACAAACACGAACCTTTCACATACACCCACCAATTTAATCTCGGATATCCATATAAAGAAAGCATCCCGAAGTGACCTATCCCTAAAATACTCAAGGATGGTTTCTTGAGTGCGACTGCAATATGCGTATTTCCTGTGTCATTACTCCAAGAAAACAAAGAAAGGTGTATTAAGGAAATAAGATCGATCACCGAAGTTTCGCCTGTCAAATCCAGAACTCGTCCGCGATACACCTGGCGGAAGGCACGGGCCAATCCCGCCTGATGTTTTGAGCCGGCAATAACAATAGGAATATTTTTTTCTTGGAGTATCCGAGCAACTGCCGCAAATCGCTCCGGCGGCCACTCGCGATGAATAGTAGTCGTGCCTAATGATAAAAGACAGTAACTGCCTGGCTCTATTTCTGCATCGAATAGTGTTTTTTTTACTTTTTCTTCGGCGGTAGCCACAGGATAAAGTACGGGAGCACTATCAAAAACTTGATGTTTCGTAAGATACTCAAAAATAGCAATGTAATGCCGCAAAAAATGCGGCAAACGATTACTCAGGTCGGCCGTCCGATCGATGCTCGGAATAACCTCGGAGTATCGAGGAAAGAGGGATTTCTGCACAAAAGCCACATTATGGACCATATTACTATCAAATGGTTTTTGGAACTGAATACCTAATCCTTCATAACCAATAGTTCGACTGGCACCAATTTCCAAAACAATCATCTTCCCAATAATTTCAGCGGTGCTGGGATCATGGCTGACTACCGTTTCAAACCCAATTCGACGCAACCGATTGGCTAGCTGGAATCCGTACCAGGGATTTCTAACCAGTGAACGATAATTAGTAGTTAAAACTTCTTTTATGCCGGACGGCAAAACTTCTCGAGTAAGTCCAGTGCTTTGATTCACTAGAAGATAGATTTCAGATTCAGGAAGGGCAGCGGCGTAGTGTTTTAAAACTCCGGTCATAACAACAAGATCGCCCAATCCTTCGAGGTTAACGAAAAGGATTCTTTTTCCTCTCCCCTGATCGTTCACTGATACCCCGAGAAGAGAAACTAAAAACTTCCGGACGACATAGATAATCCGGACTTTGACGAAGAATTTGAAATAACTAATGGACTGTCTAAACACGTTAGGCCAAACGACGAGACAAATCCTTAAGCGTCACGGCGGCTGTTCCGGACATTTCTACGACTATGCCAGCAGCTTGATTGGCAATATCAGCAGCTTTCCAAATATCTGCTCCGGCGCCGAGCGACAATCCAAAAGCGGCGATGACTGTGTCCCCTGCACCCGTCACATCAAAGACACTTCGGGCAGTAGTCGGAATATGTTTTAGCCCTTGCGTGGCCCGTTCAAAAACGGTCATCCCCTGAGCTCCTCGCTTCAGAACAACATCAGAAGAAAAATCTTCGATTATCTTTTTAATCGTTCTTTGTGCGCTTCGATTGTCTGTCACATCAATTCCAACAAGACCAAGGGCTTCAACCGTGTTTGGCATAATGACATCAATTCTCTTCCGATAAAGCATTGCTTTTGAAGGTTTGAAGTCAGCAAGCATTTTGGCGCGAGGAAATCGATTAATAATTTCTTTGAGGAGAGAGGCAGTAATGGTGCCTTTGGCGTAATCCGAAAATATGATGACATCCGGATGGGGAATCTTCTTTATTTTCTGGATCAAAGCTTTTTCAGTTTTCGGAGGTAACAGACCGATTATCTCATGATCAATTCTCAAAAGTTGGTGGTGTTGTGCCACTACTCGTGTTTTGGTGGCGGTTGGACGATCGGAATTTACCACGAGACAGTCGAGCGAGATGCGGTGGTCGCGACATAGTTTTTTAACTACTTCTCCACCTTGATCATTTCCTACCACTCCTAAGAGGTAAGCGGTTCCGCCAAGCTGGGCGATGTTGTTGGCCACATTGGCCGCACCACCCAAAACATGACGACGAGATTGTTCGGTCAAGATTGGTACCGGAGCCTCGACGGACAAACGGCTGGCACTGCCATAGATATAACTGTCGAGCATTACATCGCCGACAACAAGAACTTTTACCTGTTTAAATTTTTTTAAGATCTGTCCGTTTTCTGCAAGCAACATGTGTTTAGTTTTAAGCTAAAAATGAAGAAAATTCAAGCGTAAAATAAAAAGCCATCAGTTTTTAATCTAATGGCTTGGGTGTCATCGTGTGACAATCGGAGATGGACCGGCTTTCGTGAGATACAACCCGTAGTGAAAGAGATGGTGTCGGGTGTGTGTTCCCAATATCCGCCAGTCGAACTCATCGGTGAAACGGGCTTCCTCGAACACCTTGGCCAGTTCCGCGCCCGCTGGCATGTAGGCGAAGTAGTAGGGGTTTTCTCGGATCCAACCTGGAAGATGGTCGCTACCATACTGGGCAGTGAGTTCGTGGACATATCCTTCACGCTGTTCTCGAAGCCCGAGTCGATCCAGGTGACGACCTGTCATCTCTCCGAGGCGAGGCCAAGTCCAGTCACTCGACGGCAGATTAAGAAACTCTGCGGCGAGCTCATGACCTTGGTGAACCTTAGAAAGCCAGTAGGAGAGACGCTGGAGCATGACCGTTTGGTCACGATATCGCTCACCCGCATCCCGGTCGAGATACTGAATCTGCACGAGAGGCTTGGTCTCGTCGCCATAGAAAACATCTGCCTCCAAGTCTCCGCGGAGATGAGCCTTCATCCGGAGCAACGGATTATCTTTGGGATCTTTCGCCAAAGAAATGACCGCGTCTTCGAAGGGAAGCTTTCCGCCAGCGACCTGAGTCAGAACACTGCGTTCGAAAAAAGTCTCGGACAGATCGTCATTATTTCCCCGGTAAACACCGAGAGCGCTGGCCAGGTCCCCCATCTCCGTTCCCTGATAGGGAGCGAGGATTGAGGTCCACATCATCGTGGGATTCAGCCGAACGTTCATCTCGAGCGTCGTGAGATCGCTCTGGATGTCGGACAGCGTAACAGCGTATATCTGTTCGGTTCGAAGGGTGAATTCGCGGTCGTACAACTTCTGTATCCCTTCGTCGATCAGATCTTCGATCATCGGACGATGCAACACATACTGCCGCATCCAGGGATCGCCATGCTCAATCGCGAGCGTGATGCCTGTCAGCCCCGCCTCTCGGAAGAGATCGAGACGTTTTGTATTGCGAGTGAGCTCCAGACGAATCTGGGCATGAATCGGCACCCTGACTTCTTCTCGCCACCGACGAGCGAACTCCTCGAGCCACGGCAGATTGTATCCGAAGATATCGTCCTGCATGTAGATGAGGCTGAGCGGGTAGTGGTCGCGAATCCAGACTGCTTCCTCGATGATCTCGCGGACCGGGCGGATATTCA
>JBBUHS010000117.1:0-7554 GCA_038055675.1 Patescibacteria group bacterium
CGGTCATAGCCTTGGTGAGCCATTACCTCACCAACTAGCTGATCGGGCCTAGGCCGATCCCAGAGCGTCTTGCGACTTTACTCGTAAGAGACCATCGGGTATTACCCCACCTTTCGGTGGGCTATCCTCGACTCTGGGGTACGTACCAGGGTGTTACTAACTCGTTCGCCACTAACCACAGGCAGAACAAACAACTTTCAATAAACAACTCACAACATTGCTGTCATTCGTTATCAGTCGTTAGTCATAAGTTCGAACCAAAGGTTCGTTCGACTTGCATGCCTTATCCACGCCGCCAGCGTTCATCCTGGACCAGGATCAAATCCTCTGTAAAAAAATTACAAAACATTCACGTAGCGCTTGAAGAACAAAAAATTGTCCAAGCGCCACACGTCATTTCATAATCTCAAATCTTTCGTTTCGTTCATTGCCCGAAGGCTATGAGCTTATTGAAAGGAATAAATTGGGACAACTAAAAAATTCTTTATAGTTGCTATGAAATTTTCAAAAAACAACGCCCCATTCGAAGAGGCAGGTTCTAGTATATAGAAGCAAAATTAAATGTCAAGAATAGCCTCTTCATTTTGGGTGGTCAGTCCCCTTTGCCGACTTTGACTTAGCTATAAATCTGTGTTAAAAAATGAAAAGTTGTTCACCCTCAAACTATGGATGGGAGGAAGGTGCATGCAAAGTCAGCCTGCAAGTAATCAGGAAGTTCGGAGAGTAACTCCTCACTCCGACCGACTCCTCCGAGACAACCACTTTGTTCGGATTACCGGCCTCTACGCCAGCGACCAGGTAATCACTGCTCACCTCAGCGAATACGGACGGTGGTCGTGTGATCACGGCTACATGATCGCTGTCACAAGTAATGGCGAGATCTGGCTGTGCGTCGAACCGCAAGCCGAGGATCTCGCGAAGCGACAGAATGACTGCCTGCGCGATGTCTGCCGGTCCGGTCAGGGCGGTCCGGTATTCGACATAGACTCCATTCCCCTGCGGTACATCCTGGCCCGCAGCCAGGATCAGAACTGTAATCCCGATCCTCGATCGAGCCACTAAGCTCGATCACTCATCAGGCACGAGCCTCACCGCTTGTGCCTTTTTATTTAGGGCTTGCATAAAAATACGACCCGAAAAATAATCTTCTCTAGGAGGTTCGTATGCATGATCCAAAGGCCGCCTCGATAATGAGGAAGCTTCAATTCACCGTAGACGCGGAGACTGTCGAGAATCTGGAGTTCGTTCAACGATGCCATCGCGATTCATCGCTCGCTCAGTCCTTTCGTCGCTCTGTGGCCATAACCCACTTCTTCGACAAGATGTTCGCGGATGGTTTCGAGTTCATCCTTCGGAAGGATGGTGACACCTATAAGGTGCTCGTCCCCTAGCCCGCCGGCGTGAGTCTCATCACTCACGCCTTTTTTATTTTTCATTAACTATGATAATTTCTGTCCAGGAGGTTTCATATGGGCATCAGAATTACAGCCAAAGCACTACCCATCATTCTCATGACCACGCTCACCGTCCCGTGGAGCGTTCTCTCGATCGGAGGCTTCGTCTTCCCCAGTATGAAACGGCGGATTCTGAATCCGGCCCCACCCCGAAAACCGCTAGCCAGCTGAGCACACATCCCGTGTGCTTTTTTATTTCTCAAATAAAAAATCCGGTTCGCGAGAACAGGATTGGATTCAATCAAAGATACTTAGCTTCTTCTTCTGCTACCTCCGCCAACTTCAGTTGGCAATAAGAACAGTTATTGCCGTGCCTCGTCACATCACGCCTTCGCTGTTGATTCGCAATCAAAGAAGGATGGAGTAGTTCCTCCATGGATGGACAGCTAATCTTATTAACTTTCATAACCCCTCCTCGGTAGATCCTAAATTTTCTATAAAAAATCTATCATTTCCCTACCACTTGTCAATTTAAAAATTTTGATTATAATAGAAAAACTATGAAAGCAGACATCCACCCATCATATTTCCCGAAAGCCAAAGTTACCTGCGCCTGCGGCAACTCTTTAGTCGTCGGTTCAACCCGCGAAGAAGTGAAGGTTGAAATCTGCTCCAAGTGTCATCCGTTCTATACCGGGGCCAAGACGCTGATCGACACCGCTGGACGAGTTGAGAAGTTCAAATCCAGAAAAGCCAAGGCTGAGGCCGCTCCAAAAAAAGAAAAGAAACCGCGGGCTAAAAAACAGGCCATCAAAAAGTAAGATCAAAAAAAACCACTGGAACCATCCGGTGGTTTTTGTTTTCTGATAATAAAAAGCACCAGCCTTGCGGTGGCGCTTACTTCTTCTTGCTCGGACGAGGCAACTTCAGCTTCCTCAGAGCATTCGCTTCGATCTGCCGAAGCCTCCGCCGAGAAACCGCAAACTGACTCCGCCGCCGCCAAAGGCCATCTCCGAAGCGCTTTCGCAGAAGCTCCTCTTCACGAGGAGTCAGCTTGGAAAGAACTTCCTGGGTCTGCTCCTCGAGCGAAAGGAAAGCCATCAGATCTTCCGGCGAGTATCCCTTGTCCGCCATAGTGTCTCTCACAGAATCCCAGGAAACCCGTCCCCGCTGATCCATCAGGTCTTCGGACTTCGCCCTCCTATCCTTCTTTGGTTTTTTGCAGGCATTGACCCTCCCTTCGTATTACTACCAATCAAAATAGATATAAATCCATTTTTTGTCAAAATTTGCCCTTCGTTCATTACCTGGTACAGTAATGGTAGATAAGGAGAACTGGGTATGGACAAGCAGAAGCTGAGAGCCGCACTTCTCACTATTGCGATTTTCGGCATTACCATCGGCGGAATCGAGCTCCACTTCAACCCGGACTACGCCATCTTCTGGGGTTCTATCCTCGCAATCGGAGGGATGTCGGCAGTTTGCACCATTCTCTTCGAAATCATCGGGGCATTTGAAAGTCTCACCCCATAAGAAGACAGAAATGTCTTCTTTTTTATGCAATAAAAGACACCGGAAATGGCCCGGTGGTTTTTTTCTTGAAATCTCGAACCAAGACCATTAGAGTACTTAATAGTGAAGAGGGAGGTCGTTCATGTCCGAGAAAATTCTTAGAAGAATTCTCCTCATATGCTCCATGTTCCTGATTCTCATCGGCGGAGCTGGACTCAAGTGGGGCACTCCGCCATACTACGCTCCGATGTGGGGAATCATCCTCGTAGCTGGTGGCGTGATGGCAGCCCTGAACGGTTTCTTCTATATCGTGGGAATTCGATCAAATCCATAAAGAAGGCCAAGCCTTCTTTTTTTTATTGCCATTTTACAAAAACAAGAAAAATTGGTTAGGCTTAGTACCATGGCTTCTGAGAAGCTTTTTTATAACGCAGTAAATATCGCCGTTCAAACTCAGTACAAGGAGCTGAAAAAACTGATAGAGAAAAACGGCTCCTGGGAAAAATCGTGGGAAGAAATCCGGGAGATAAAAAAATCAGAACTAGATCCCGAAAAAGAGTACGCAAAAATGGAAACGGCTGGAGTTGAGCTTTTTCTTCTCGAAGAAGAAAACTACCCAAAGCTCCTCAAGGAAACCCACTTCCCTCCCTTTGGGCTTTACGTGAAAGGCAGACTCCCTTCGTCTGAACACTCGGTGGCAATTGTTGGCACCAGAAAAGCGACGGCTGAAGGCAAGGAGTCTGCCCGTGAGTTCGGACGAGAACTGGCCGAAGCTGGATGCATGATTATAAGCGGGTTAGCTCTTGGCATAGATGCAATGGGACACAAGGGCGCTCTTGATGGAAAGGGTGTGACGGTGGCAGTTCTCGCAAACGGACTGGATCATATCTATCCAGCCACAAACGCGAGTTTGGCCGAAGAGATTGTCCGCCAAAACGGAGCCTTGATTTCTGAGTACCCGCTCGGCAGTCCATCACTTCCCTATCGCTTTTTAGAAAGAAACAGGATTGTAAGTGGGCTTTCGAAAGGAGTTTTGATCATTGAGGCGCCCAGCCGATCGGGAACAATCGCCACGGCGCGATTCGCCTTAGAAGAAAATCGTGATGTGTTTGTCATCCCGGGTCCGGTTCGTCACTCAAACTTCACCGGTTCCCACGAACTCATAAAACAAGGCGCCAGCCTTGTTACCACCGCCTCGGATATTTTGTCTGTCCTTGGAATCGCTTCAGAAAAACAACCTGATACTCAAAATCTAAGTCCCGAAGAAGCCGCAATTCTGTCGGTTTTAAAAGAAGCAAAGAAACCACTCTCCATTGACAAGATCATCGAGATGTCGCATCTTCAAGCACCAATAGCGAATCAGCTCGTTAGCTTCCTATTATTAAAGGGGTTAATCGAGGAGACTGAGGCCGGATACGCTACAATAAAAATATGAATCTCGTTAGAAATCAACCAGTTATAAATATGAAGGTGAAAATGATAAAAATGAATAGTCGTCTAACTAATAGAAATGCTTCTGGGTGTTTCTTGTTTCTAACGGGATGAAAACAGAAACAGAGAATACTGAAAGTGAAATAACGGCAGTCGTGGAAAGCCCAAAGCCGAAACCAAAAACGAAAGCCAAGGTAAAGCCTCGAACCAAACCAAAGGCGATCAAGTTGATCATTGTTGAGTCCCCTACTAAGGCAAAAACAATCAGTAAGTTTTTAGGAAAAGGCTATGACGTGCAGTCTTCTTACGGGCATGTTCGCGATCTTCCGAAAAGCAGCCTCGGTATTGATACTGAAAAAGACTTTGAACCTCACTATATCACTCCTCGAAAAAACCAGAAGGTGGTCACGGCACTTAAAAAACTGGCGGCAAAATCTTCCGGCGTGATTCTCGCAACTGACGAAGACCGAGAGGGAGAAGCAATCGCCTGGCACTTAGTCAGCGCTCTGGAACTGGAGAAGAAAAATATTCCTTCAGAGCGAATTGTTTTTCATGAAATTACCGAGACTGCTATTAAGGATGCCATCTCTCATCCTCGAACTATCGACATTAATATGGTTGATGCCCAGCAGGCTCGCCGCATCTTAGATCGATTAGTCGGTTACAAGCTCTCGCCTTTTCTTTGGAAGAAGGTGGTCCGCGGACTTTCCGCCGGTCGCGTGCAATCTGTTGCTCTTCGCCTGATTGCCGAGCGAGAAGATGAAATCAAGGCCTTTAAGCCACAAACCTACTATACAATTGCCGGCGTATTTGAAACTGAGAAGAAAGAGTCTTTCGAGGCTTCTTTAGCAACTGTCGACGAAAAAGAAATTGAGGAACCAGGCATTACCGATAAAACGATTGTGGAAAGACTGATGACTGATCTGAAAACCGCCCAGTTCTCGGTAACGAGTGCAGAGAATAAAGAGCTCAGAAAAAATCCACCACCACCGTTTATCACTAGTACGTTACAACAAACTGCCGCTCAGCGATTACGATTCTCTGCTAAGAAAACAATGTTCTTGGCGCAAAGTCTTTATGAACAAGGTTTTATTACTTACATGAGAACTGACTCGGTGAATCTTTCTGAAGATGCCTTGAAAGTTGCCTCGAGTTGGATCGGAGAAAAGCTTGGCGAGGCATACCTCGAAGGTGGACCACGACGATATAAATCAAAGTCACGCCTAGCTCAGGAAGCTCACGAAGCTATTCGTCCGACTGATGCCAGAAAAGAACCCGGCAGTCTGACGCTCGATAAAGATCAGGCTCGTCTTTATGACCTCATCTGGAAACGGTTTATGTCTTCTCAGTTGCCACAGGCAGTGTTCGAAAATCGTAAGGTAGTCATTGACGGAAAAGAAAAAAATAAGTCTCTGGCCACATTTTCGGCATCATCCAGTCAGATTAAATTTGATGGCTTCTTAAAGATATGGCCAACTGCCTTTGAGGCCAGCTATCTTCCTTTAATTGAAGAAAATGACTCCCTTGCCCTAAAAGACATCAAGAACACAGAACACCTGACCGAACCACCACCGCGATTTACGGAAGCCAGTCTTATTAAGACTTTAGAAAAACACGGCATCGGTCGACCCTCAACCTATGCTCCAATTATTTCTGTTATTCAGGTCAGAAACTACGTCATAAAAGAAAAGGGACATTTTGTGCCAACGGAAATTGGTACGCTCGCAAACACAGTAATCAGCACAAACTTCCCAGAAGTGGTTGATATTGAATTCACTGCCAAGATGGAAAACCACCTCGATGATGTAGCTGAAGGAAAAACTGACTGGCGAAAAATTATTAAAGATTTTTATGAACCGTTTGCTAAAAATCTGGAAGTAAAATACGAAGAGGTTTCGAAGACTGATTTTATTAACGAAACCACCGACGAGGTCTGTGAAAAATGCGGTAAGCCGATGCTCATTAAGTTCGGACGCTTTGGAAAGTTTATGGCCTGTTCTGGATATCCGGAGTGTAAGACAACCAAAACCCTTCCTAAGGATGCACCGAAGCCAACTGGCATCAAGTGTGAAAAGTGTGGCGAAGGAGAACTCGTGGAACGCCGAGTCTCAAAGGGCCGCGCTCGTGGAAAATTATTCTGGGGCTGCAATCGCTACCCAAAATGCGACAACGCTGTCTGGGAAAATCCTCTTGGCGAAAAGAAAGAATCGACTGAACCAACCGAACCAGAAATTCCTGATAATAAAAACGAGGAGACTGATTAGCCTCCTCGAGTAGGAATGAGTCGCCGAAAAAGTTTCTCGGCATACTCTGGATACGTAGAGCAAAAGATACGTGCCTCTTGCTCTACCAACTTCTCTTCGTTAGACCACCGACTATTCTTCAGTATCCGCTTCATAGAACGAGAAAGTCGTGGCTGATATACTACTGCGCTGTAGTCGAAAAAGAGATGCGCAACCTCGTGGAAAAGAGCGTATTTCTGCTCAATTAGACTTTGTCGAAACTCAAGAGAGATGGTTGCCTTGCCGGTTCCCATGAGTAAATGGAAGTGTCGCAGTCGTCCCGTCATATCGCCGGGCAACTCTTCCCACCGAACCTCTTCTACATATCTCCTCATAATCTGCCCAACCACCCTTGACGTGAGCGGCCTGTACGGCTTTTTCAAAGGACCTCCTCCTTCTGAGGAAAGAATTATAAAATTAAGAACAAAAGGAAGCAATCATTGACTAAGCATTTAAGAAGTTTCACAATGAATTTCTAGCCCCAACTTCTCGTAAATGACTATTAAGGAATATATTAAAAACGAACCAGAGGGAGTAATTGCTCGCGCGTACAAGCTCTCTCAAAAGGCTCATGCCGGACAGAAACGAAAAACCGGTGAGCCTTTTTTTATTCATCCTTTGGCGGTGGCGGAAACATTGGCCAGTTGGAATATGGATGAAGAAACAATTGCCGCCGGACTTCTTCATGACATCATTGAAGATACAAAGGTGGTCAAAGAGGATCTAGTCAGTCAGTTTGGTAAAGAAATTGTTTTTCTTGTTGACGGAGTTAGTAAGCTCGGAAAAATAAAATATCAAGGAGCGGCAACGAATATTTCTGCTCATGCCAAGGTGGAAAATCTCCGAAAGATGATTTTGGCCCTCAGCGAAGACCTCAGAGTTGTCTTCATCAAGCTCGCTGATCGAAATCACAATATGAAAACACTGGGGGCCCT
>JBBUHS010000118.1:0-1990 GCA_038055675.1 Patescibacteria group bacterium
CAATCTTTCCTCCTTTGATAAACGGAGCGATGAGATCGATAACCTTAATGCCAGTTTCGAAGATTTCAGTTTTGGTGGACTGCTCAACGAGAGGAGGAGCGGCTCGGTGAATCGGCCAGCGGATTTTTCCGCCACTTTTCGTGAAGGCCTCAGTCGGATTTCCGAGCGAGTTACCAATAACGTCAAAGATGTTTCCTAAAACGGTTGGTCCAACAGGGACACTGATCATCTCGCCGGTATTTTCTACCGCATCGTATCGCTTTAAACCATCAGTCGAAGAAAGGGCGATGGTACGAACGCGGCCTGGCTCTAAGTGCTTGGCAATTTCGAGCACAATCTCTCGCCTGCCCGTCGTAGTTTTAATAGAGGAGGGGTCGTTCAATTCGACATATGTTTTGAGGGTTGTATAGATTGCCGGAGTTTCGTTTTTATTAGAGAACTCAACATCCACGACTGGTCCGATAACCTGCACCACCTTTCCTTGGTTTTTCATAGTTAGTTAGTTGTTTTTAAAGATTCCGCTCCGCTTGAGATCTCGATAATCTCTCGGGTGATATTTGCCTGGCGTGACTTGTTGTAAATAAGAGTCAGCTCTTCGTTCAGATCCTTGGCGTTGTCCGATGCATTTTGCATAGCGAGGCGCCTGGCTGAGTGTTCGGAAGCGTTTGCTTCAAGCATGATGTGATATATCTGCATCTCTAAAATATGAGGCAGGAGTTTTTCGAGGGCCTCTTCTGGGGAAGGCTCAATAATATACTCCTGGACTTTTTCTTTTGCCCCCAGAGATTCGTTTTCTTCTGAAAAGCGACCGTGAGTAGGCATAATCTCTTCAATTATTTTTTGAAGGGTAGAGAGTTCCACTGGCAGAACCTTTTGTTCTAAGACCTTCTGTTTCAGGGCATTTATGAAGTGAGTTGAGAATATAATCACCTCATCCCACTTTTCCTCGGTGTAGCCGTCGATAATAGTTTGAGTGAGGGGAGTAATCTCTTCGATAGCGGTGTAGTCTCCGAAATGAGTAAAGCCGATTATTTCAGGAAGATTGTTTCTTATCAGATATTCGTGGGCCCGTTGTCCAACAGAGAGAAAGATGCTATTCGGGTGATTATCGTTTTTGAGGAATGAGTCGAAGGTCTTCAGGACGTTACTATTAAAAGCTCCCGCCAGTCCCTTGTCGGAAGTAATGAGAACTATGAGTCGGGACTTCACCACTCGATGGTGGAGAAGGGGGGGTAAGTAAGACAGCTCTTCTTTTCGTAATCTCTTTAGAAGTTCAAGGGCTGTTGTGGCGTACGGTCGGGAAGCAAGCGCAATCGTCTGACTGCGGCGCATCTTGGTCGCGGCCACAAGCTCCATAGCTTTGGTTATCGTTCCGATATTCTGGACGCTTTTTCTGCGCCGTTGTATCTGTTGTAAGGATTCCATAATTATTTTTTCTTATGTCCAGATTCCTTGAAACTCGTCAGAGCTTTTTTGATTTTTTCCTCAACTTCCGGATCAATCGCCTCTTTTTCTTTCAAGACTTTCAAAATATCTTTGTCATGGAACTGGCGGAAGTATTCCAAAACTCGATCGGCCACCGACTTCATTTCGGCTGGTTCAAAACTGCCGAAGTAGTCGTTGATCGCGCCATAAAAGAGAACCACCTGCTCCTCAAAAGAAAGAGGAGAGAGGTCATCCTGTTTCAGAATTTCGTTCATGATCTGACCGTGGCGAATGCGCTTCTTTGTTTCATCATCCACGTCAGAAGCGAACTGCACGAACGCCTGAAGTTCGCGGAACTGAGCAAGCGCCAGACGAAGTTTACCAGCCACTTTTTTCATCGCCTTGGTCTGAGCGGCGGAACCGACACGAGAAACCGAAAGTCCAACGTTTACTGCCGGTCGCTGTCCTTGGTAAAAAAGATCGCTTTCTAAATAGATCTGTCCGTCGGTAATCGAGATAACATTCGTTGGTACGTAAGCCGAAACGTCGCCCAACTGTGTTTCGA
>JBBUHS010000119.1:0-6687 GCA_038055675.1 Patescibacteria group bacterium
ATATTCAGGATAGGTTATGTCAGCGATCAATCCTCCCTCAAAGCGCGAACGGAGTCGATCCTCAAGTGTTGGGATTGATTGTGGCGGACGATCGGAGGAAATAATAATCTGCTTATTTGCTTCGTAGAGCGCGTTGAAGGTATGGAAGAACTCCTGCTCGGTTTTTTCTTTTCCACCAATAAATTGGATATCATCAATAATCAGCAAATCAACATCGCGATATTTCTTTTTAATATCTTCCATTCGTTTATTGCGAATTGCCCAAACCACGTCGCTGGTAAACTTTTCAGAAGATACGTACCGCGGCCGAATTTTTTTCCCATACCGCTCATAGACTTCATTTCCAATCGCCTGGATAAGGTGGGTTTTCCCTACCCCCACCCCACCGTATATAAAAAAGGGATTATACTTACTGCCAACCGATTTCACAATTGCTTCAGCCGCGGCAAAAGCCAATTCATTTGAAGATCCAATCACAAAAGAAGACATTGTGTATCGAGGGTTAAGATTGGTTTCAGGATCAACTTGAAAATCTAGCTTCACAGTCTGAACCGGTTCAATCACTCGAGCTTCCCGACCCTGTGAATGACGAGAAATCGGAGCTCTTTTTTCCTGTTCGCCATCATCCTTCAAAACAGTAAACTCAAGTTTCTTAACGCCATCATCAAAATTTCTCATAACCCCAAGAAGATTCTTGTGGTATTTTTCTTCCACCCAAGCTTTTGCAAAAGTATTAGGAAGACCGATAGAATATGTTCCTTCTCGACCATCGAGCAACTGACTTTTCTTTAACCAGGTAGCGAAGTTCGCGTGGGATAACTGAACCTCCATTTCTGATAGTGTGAGTTGCCAAAGTTGTTCGAGGTCCATAAAATTATTAGAGAAGGTTAATGAAGTGCTCTTTATTGTAATACTTGTCTTCTGTGAGTCAAAAGAGTAGAATTGAAAAAACTGTTGATGGTCTGTTCATAACTCATTTCAGGCCATTATAACCAAGGTCAAGATATGTCACAAACCTATAATCCTAAAAAGAGAAAGCGGAAGAAGACTCATGGGTTCCGAGCTCGCCAAAAGACTGCCACCGGCCAGAAGGTTTTGAAGCGCCGACGGCAAAAGGGCAGGAAGAAGATTACAATCAAGGCTCGGAAGTTTTAATGGTAACGCGAAGTCAGCGGTTGCCGGCAGATGCTTTTCTAGGGAAGAGGGCTAGTAAGCTTCGATCCCGATACTTTCTGGTAAAAGTTGCCGGAAATGAGCTTGCCATTAACCGTTTTGGTGTGGTTATTGGGAAAAGCGCTGCTCGACTGGCCACTCGTCGCCATGCCCTGAAGCGGCAGATATTAGGCAGTCTTTTTGTGAAGAAGGGGGGAGGCAAAGATGTTCTGATAGTTGCCCAGGGCTCCCTTGAGACAGTAACCAGGAAGCAGCTCCTTGATGATATGAAAGAAATTAAAGTTTTTATAGTCTCTTAAGTCACCCATGGCCAACCTCTACCACGTCCTTCTCTATCAACCGTTAGTAAACGCCCTTGTTTTCCTCTATAACTCCGTTGCCTTTGGCGACCTGGGGGTAGCTATTGTCATCCTAACCATTGCTACGCGCCTACTCTTCTTCCCACTTTTCCAGCAGATGATGAGACAGCAGGCAATTCTTCAGAAACTGAAGCCAGAAATTGATAAGATTGAAAAAGAGTTTAAGGGAGACCCAGAAAAGAAGGGTCGGGCTCAGATGGCCTTGTATAAGGAACATAAGGTGAACCCCTTTTCTATGATCTTTGTTCTAATCTTGCAGGTCATTATTCTTATTCCCCTCTTCCAGATTTTTCATGGAGCTCCTGGGACTTTGGCGGCAAAAGAACTTTACTCTTTTATTACCGCCCCAGAGGTTTTCAACCATTCATTTCTTGGTCTTATAGATCTAAAGGCTCAGAGTATTATCCTGATTGTGCTAGCTTCAATTTTTCAGCTTGCTCAAGGGTACCTGAGTTTGGCTATTCAAAAGAACCCCGCTCCAGGAAGCCGGCAGATGACATTGATTGCGCCAGTCATTATTATTGCGGTACTGTGGACTTCCCCTGCTGCCGTCTGGCTCTACCTTTTAGCTTCCAACATTTTTTCTCTCGGACAGCAAATCATTGTGAATCGCGAGTTGACGGCACAGAAATAATCGTGGTATCACAAACAGTATGGAGCAATGGGACAGCTTTGTTAAAAAACTAGTTGACGGCCTCGGCTTTCGATCTTTCCGTGTTGAAATGAACGAAGAGTTTCGACACGGGGCCGTGTTTATTGAGGACATCGAACCACTCTCTAAAGAGGGGGTGGCCCATCTTGTAGAAGATATTAATCATATCCTCCAGCTTATTGCTAAAAAGAATAGTGTTTCCCCAGTTTTCTTTGATGTTAATAACTACCGTCGAGAACGAGAGGTTTTGATTACTGAGCTAGCTCGAGCAGCCGCCCAAAAGGTTATGGCTACTAAAGGAGAGTTATCCTTACCTCCAATGAACTCGTATGAGCGTCGCTTGGTTCATACTGCTTTAGCCCACCACCCCGAAGTGGTCACTGAAAGTCTGGGCGTAGGACGGGATCGCTACGTTATCGTGAAACTTGTTTCTGAAGAGAAGGAACCAGCTACAGCTTCCTAACTTCTTAAGAGACGGTAGAGCTTATTATTATATCGGTTGATAAAGAAAACGGCTTCCGCGGTTGTTTTTAGAAATGTTCCATCGAAGCTATCGGTGACACTTGCCGAAATATTTTTGATGTTACCAGTTGAGAGGTCGGCTTGAATGATATAGTCCTCGGTCATAATTTCTTTCTGGAAGTAGTCGTCTGGCAAGAAAAATCCGAGAAACCGGTTCGCGTTTTGCGGGACAGCACAGATGAGAAGTCTGGAGGGTTGTTCGAGGAGATCAGTGCCTGTTGTACTGGTTGTGACCGGAGTCTTTGGCGCCGGTTTTTCAAAAACACACTTCTTGCTTGGTATAGAGACAAAAGAGAACTGCCGAGCAATAATTCCTGTTCCTCCAACCAGACTCATTTTTCCACCAGCTGCATTTTTATTAGACTGAAGAACCACCCCTTCTTGAGGATTGAGGTTCCACAAGAAATCGAGGCCAGGCCAATCTTTTAATACTGTGGAGATTGTTTTTTTCTGTATATCATAGGCAAGGAGCTGTCCAGAAGAGAAGGCACTTGGTTTTTCTCCAATAAAGATTTCACTCATTCCTTTCCAGGCCACCACAATATCTTCAGCGTTTAGTGAGATAAGGTCTTCGGTCTTTGGTGTAGTTGCTCCCATATCAACAGTGGTAACGGTGCGCAATCCTTCAGTTTCTGTTAAAAAGAGGAGGCGGTAATTATGAGGAGACCACAGTGGAGGCGAGGCTGGTCGGGCAAAAACCGGCTCCCACGATTTTCGGTCGGTATCAAAAACGCTAACCTGAGGATTTAAGGGATTTCCGAATAAGGCCACAATTTTTTTTCCGTCATAGGAGAATGCGGCGTGACTGAGATTTGATATTCCTAAAGAGCTAAGAACAGTGCCCTCATTACCAACCACTTTCATAATCTGTCCTCCCGGCTGAATGATAATAATGGAGCCATCGGAATAGGGGTGGTAGGCTATTACTTCCTGATCGGCAACTGGGCCGAAGGGCTTTTGAGGAGGAAGAGAGACCTTAACTGGAGTGGTGGAGGCGGAGGATCCGGATCGAGGATTTATGCCAGAAAGGTCGGGTAGATTATTTGCAGGAGGGATATTTTCTAGGTTTTTCGAGACAGAGTTTCGATACCGAACAAACCAACCAATCCCAAGGACGAGGCCAATAATTAAAAAAATACTCAGAAAGAAATAGAGGCGTTTTAGCATAGTCGAAGCTTCTTAATAGTATAATTGTACCTTATTTATACTCCCGAGTTATCCTCACCGAGCTGCCTGGCTACAGTAAACGCTACTGAAGCAGATGTGCCAGTGGATAGGTTTTGTTTCCCAGAAGTAGTAGATGTCGGCACTCTTATCTTTATACCAACGGTAAGCGGTGGGATCATTTGTACCAATGCGGCTATAGATATAGTTACTGACGGGTGGAGTTGCTCCAAGATCCGCAATCGCTTTGTCCCGGGCATGACTCACATGACCTGGTTCGGTTGCGCCGGTTATGATTACTCGACAGGAGGGAACGACTGAGCGGCAGTTTGATTGGAACTGTTTTACATACTGAACTATTGCTGGAGCAGCGCTACCAACAAAACTGGTACAGCCCGACTCCCAGTCAAAACATCCGCGGGAAGCTCGAATATCAATACCGGCACCACTGAGTTCCTGAACTGCCTCAACACACTCCCTATTGTCATTACATTTTGTGGATGTGGGAGGCTCTGATCCAGGAGCCCCTGGCGGCGGTGTTTCCCCCGCTGGGGCATCAGGCGCCAGACATCTCCAGTTATCTGGCTCCTCACCAAATGAGGATCCTTCCCTGCGACATTCTTCAGCAGTAGGAAACTGTTCTTCAGAACTGATAAACCCCTGAGCATAGAATTCCGGAGTACACTCGAGGACTGAGCACGTCTGCAAAAGCCAGTAAGAACCTCCGCTTGTTGGTATTCCTACGGTCGCCGTTACCTCTTCTAGCGGTTGGATATCAGGATTTCTAAGCATAGGCAAGCTCTGATCAATAAAACTAAGAACCACACTAGCCATCAGCAGAAGGAGGAGTCCTAGGAGCGTCTGGAATATCTTTGACTGAGCATCATGCCTCACCGAAGAGCTCTCAGTTGTGGTGTAGCGGAAAGCGGCATAGACAATAATCCCAAAAGAAACCATTGCCCCTATCCCCAAGGCAAAGGTATAGAGATTGTTAATAGCTGATACGGGCGTAGCAGTAGAAATCTCAATCATCCGCTCCTCTGCCCCCCGAAGCGGCAAGGTGATTGCCTGGGCGATGGGAGGGAGAAAAGGCATCATTGTGAAGAGGCTTGAACGTTTATGGTTTTCTGGCCCTCGCCCTTATCTACGTAGAGATTTGGATTCTCAGCTGTTACTCGAAAAGAAAATGACTGGTTGGCAGACTGAATCATATTTGACTTAGATATTTTTACTATCTGAGGATCGGTTCCTCCGGCTAGAGCCGTAGTATTAACAAGCCAGCGGTAGATCAGGCTGTTTTCAGTAAAGACAGAGAAAAAATACGGAGTAGCTTTTACCGAAAAATCTTTAGGGAGAATCCGGAGATTTGGAAAAGGCGCTTCAATAATCACCTTTGGACGAACAACTCGGAGGGTGATAGTTTTCGAAAATGTTCCTCCGGGGAGATCTGGAATCTCAACCCTCATTTTAAATTCGTTTCCGGACAGAACATTAACTTCTGTTTCTAAAAACTCCATACCAACACCCGCCTTCTTAAACTGTCCCTGTTCGTGCCAGCGGATTGATTTATCTTTTAATGACAAGGGTTTGCCGCCAGAAAAAGCTGCAACTGAATATGATAGTCGAGAGCCAGTTGTGGGAAGCGCTTTGCCTTCATACCGAGAGGGTGTGTAGGTGTTAGATTTCCAGGTGAGAAAAAGGGTTGTTTGGGAAGTTGTTTGAGCAAGAATAGGTGGAGCAGAGGATCCCAAAAGAAGAAACGCAAGTAATAAAAATATTTTTGTTTTCATATTATTTACAGAAGCTAAGACCCATCTCCCCCCCGTCAAATACTTCGTCAACCCAGTAGGGAGCTCCTACCGACACTTTAAGCTGACAAGCTTTTTCTTTCGTCACGCCAAGTTGTTTAAGAAACTCAGCTTCCGCTTTCTGTCTGATAGTATTAATTGGTGTGGCCAGAATGGTAATAGAAAAAGAAGTATCGGCTACATAATACAAAATTTGAAACTCTTCATTTTCTATTAAGAGAGCGTCATTTTGGGGGGTTATTTCTTGAGCTGATTTATAGAAATTTTTGGTTTGTACCACTACTCCTTTTCCTGGCAGATTCAGTTCATCTTCTTGTGATATGGGCTGAGGGGTTGTCGTACTAGCAACAGGAAGCGGACTTCCCACTTCTTCTGGTGTCATTTTCGGACTCCAATAAAAGAAAAAGAACCAGACTACAAGAGTAAGAAAAAAAAGAGGAATGCCGATATTGATAAGGATTTTCTTTGCCATACCTTATATAGTATACACTGAGATTTACTTGGGGAAACCGCAGATGTTATTTGCTCCCCACTGGCCCCATCGGCTGCCATTTTTAGAAATCTTGCAAGCAACTCTGATGTTCGCGCTGGGATTTTGAGCTGCTCTTACGCAGGCTTGATAAAGAAGTCGGTTTGTTACCTTACACTGATCTCGAGAGGAAGCTCCTCGGTAAGGCATATTGAATGCTTTGGGGCAGTCTAAGGTTTCCGTCAGGCCGCTAATTGGATTGGTGTAGTTTTCAAACTTATGAACCGTGAGATTAATCTGAAAAAGTCCCCAGGAGACGGAATCATGGCTACCATCTCCAGCGCAGTAGTCAACACCACTATGAATTATGGTGCTTCCATGACTTTCTTCCCGAGCGATTCCTGAGGCATAACTGGCATTCTGGCCAAAACAACTGCTTTCCAGTGAGCTTACTGAGGCTGGTCCTTGTTCCATGCCCGAGCATTGAGCCCCTGGCGGCGGTGTTTCCCCCGCTGGGGCATCAGGCGCCAGACATCTCCA
>JBBUHS010000120.1:0-23685 GCA_038055675.1 Patescibacteria group bacterium
TCTCCTTTGCACTTCATCTACAAAATATTCTTTGTTGAGAACACTGATTAAATAAGCAAAATCTCTTCCTTTCAAATAAATAGCATTAGAAGGATTAATAGTATTCATATAATATTGAGGATAAGAAATTTTGTCTTTAGCAAAATCCATTAATCCTTTCATCTGAGAAAGCCCTACGGTATATTGGCTTTTATAGGATTGCATAAGAGAAATATATTCTGCACCATTGGGAATTTTACAATAATCAATTTTAGATAGAGGGATTTTTGCAATTTTCTTTTGCATAGGGTTGAGCGGAATTTCTAATAATAAGAAATTTTCATCAAATTGATATTTCAGGCCGATGTTTGTAGTGCTACTTCCAATTTTTTGCTCTATAAAAATAATAAGAGGCTTACTGACTACCGAAGCATCAGACCCAAGACCATCATTTTTCAAGGCAACCACATCCCGAAGAAACACGGTGGCCTTCCCTTCTCTCATCGCCTCCAGATCAAGTGAAAAGACCAAGCCATCACTTCCAGAGTAGCCCCCAGGCATAATACCCGAAAAAGAGATCAGATTTCCTCCTCCGGGCACTACTTGAGGTCGTTCACTCCAAATAGTGACGACGGACTGACCGTCTCTGATCTGGATGGGTTTCAGTTCCGGACTAAGCACAAGTCCTCCCTGAAGAGCGTTCAAAACATCTTCTTCTGTATCTAGTTTTACATTGATACTAAACTGATCGCCGCTTCTTATTTTTTTTTGGCTATCCTCAAAAAAGAAGGTGGCCGCAAAAAGGGTCTGCGGAAAAAGAATGGTGCTGAAAAGTAAGGCTCCAATACCCATTTTTTGAAAGATTGTTTTCTTTATGAAAGAAATAATCATGTTAACCAGTCCAGTGGTAAGCCATAATGCTAAAATCCCTCAGATCAATCTTGCCGTCAGGAAATAGTTTTGTATCAATTGTCGTTAAAGCTTTCTTGGTGAGTGGTCGTTTCCACCAGTAGGCAGCTACTGAAAAATCAACCAGATTTACACGACAGTCACTATTCAGATCCCCCTTCCGGGGGCACCGAGAAACCGGATCGCTCAAAACATTCCGAGAGCCAACCTTAAATGCCAGGGAGTTTGAGTAGACGCTTATATCAGCGTCTTTCGCTGAGCGCGCTCGGGTGGAGTGATCACCAAAATCAATTTCTGAAGTATCAAATTTATACAACCACAAACCGCTCGTGTCAGCCGGTGTCTTTTTAATAATTTCTTCTTCAGAATTAATAAAAATACTGACTTGGGCCTCAGGAGCACTTTGTCCAAATATGGTGATAACATCCCCTTTTTTGACCTCTTTCTTGTCTATGGCAATGGTCGGGGGAAGAAAAATACCGCTCACCGTATTCGTCACACCGCCGGTAATAGAAAGCGTAAAGGTGTGCGTAATTGATCGATTGCCTTTCGTGTCTTCGGCCCAAACTCCAAAGGTATACGTTCCCGGGAAAAGGCCAGTCAGGCTAATCTGAAAGTTCGCATCCGGACCAGCTTTTACGGTAGCAACCACTTGAGCATCTTTAAGAAGAGTAACGTCGCTTCCAGGATAAGCTTTTCCCTGAAAGATAACGGCGGTAGCGGAAGATCCCGATCCCCCACCGCCTCCACCCCCACCACCACTGCTTCCCCCGTCGCTAGGAGCGCTTGTTGTACTACTCGCCTCATTACTGTATGCGGAATACCCGTCAGTATTAAAAGCTCTCACTTTATAAAAATAGGCGGTCGAAGCAGTCAGTCCGGTATCAGAGTAAGTGGCAATATTAGCGCTGGTAGTAGCAATCTCCGCGTAAGTTCCCGAGACTCCAGTTTTCCTCTCAATACTAAAACCATCCTCGTTTGAGGAGTTATCGGTCCAGGTAAGATTAAGCGCGCTTAGAGAGATGGTGGATACGGAAAGACCTGAAGGTGGTGCCGGTGTCAGCGTAACGATAACCGAAGAAGTAATATCCGCAGCCATTACTGTCTCAAAAAAAAGAACGGTAATCAGTAAAATTCCGAAGAATATAGTCGTGATTGAGCAAAAGCTCCTTACAATCATACTTGGCCGATTTTCCGTGACTTCTGAAGACGTTTTCTCCACAGAAAGATTCCCAGAAGAGCAACGATTCCCAGAAGATAGTAGGGCCACAAAGAATCAAGTTTGAGGAGAGAGAGAAATTGATTTACTGGGTTCGAAAGAGATCCCCTTTTTAAAACATTAAAGATAGTAGTTTGACTACCAACCACTGTTTCTCCCTGGTAAAAAGTAACCGATCCCCAGTACTGACCTATTCCCAAATGGAAATCAACTGGAAAATCAACGGTGAATTCCTGCGTAGTGAAGGGCGCAATCTCGGGAAAATCATTCCGCTTCTGAGAAATCGCAAAACGCTTATCTTTAAAACTATCGAAGAGTTCGTAGGTCGCCGAATCAAACTTTTCCGGCACATTTCCATTATTTTCAAACTTCACGTAAACCCGAGGCGACCACCCTTCTTCGATATCTAAGAGTTTCACCAAGCGTACTTTGATATCACGATAGATGTCCGTGCCAATCGTAAGGTTAATCGGAATCTCAATGCCCAAGGAGAGGGTAACTTGTCCCGCTTCCTGGGGTTGACTGCCAAAGGTGATAGCTCCACTATACACACCGAGGTTAGCGGTTGGTGGAACATTAATTAAAATTTCGACAGGAAACTGTCGTGTTCCCTGAGGAATCGTAAACGTATTCCCTTGGAGGAGGGTGACCCAGGGGCGAATTCTTTCTGATAAGGCAAGGTCTGCCTTAATCGGCAACGCCTCGTCAGCATTATCACGTACAAGATAGATAACCTGTCTATATTTTGCCCCCTTCACTAAATGAGTAGCATTCAAAAAGGGCGGCGAAGCTCCAAAAGCGGCAAATGATATATTTGGAACTAAAAGAGCCACGCTAAAAAAAGCGATTATCAGAAAAAGAAATGGCTGTCGGGGGACAGAAAAAAGATTTCCGAGCATAGTTTTTATGTTATCACACTCCCCCTCCTCCTTCCATTAAATAATTACAGAACTATGGTTGCCACAGGGAGGTGAAGCGGGTAGTGCCAGTGTAACTCCCGGTAGCCGTACTTGGAGGAACTCCGAGGCCCCAGAAAGTTGTCCGAGCATATGTCGTCGTAGCAGTCGAAGTCGGAGCAGTCATTAAAAGTCCTGAAATCGTTACTGCGGTATCGGTCAAAGCAGTGCTCGTTCCGGCGTATGTAAAACTGGAAGTTGAGTAGACTTGAGAACTGGTGGCCATACTATTTGCTCCGGAGGTAAGGGTGCTTATCGCATGTACTCGAACTGTAGTCGAAGAATTTCCGGCATTGGTTGTCGTGGCATACTGATTTGTTCCGCCAGTATTAGCATTTGCCGAAACAGTACCATAGTTGATCGACGAGGTAGTAATATCGATAGCATTTAAAACATCGAGCTCTTGATTAGTAGAACTCGCAGTGGATGTGGCGCTACTCGCGTCAGCAAGAAGGACGCTGGCCTCCCAATACTGAGCAGCGTAACTCGAGCTTGCGCCGTTTGTAGAATCCGCAAAATAGTAAAGTCCAAAGGTGGTAGTGGCATTGGTCGTTGAGGCATTTCCGGTACAGGCGTTAGTTGTTGTCGTATGAAGAATATAGCAATTCGCATTATTTGCAGTGCAGGCCGCACCCACTCCGGATCGAAAGACGGTCGAAGTAACTGAACCACTCTGAAAGACATCATTACATCCATTAGCGTCAGTCACTGTATACCCTACCGTAATGGCGGTTGTGGCGTTCGTAATGAGGGTAATTAGAGATCCACCATTTAAAACGACGTTGCTCACGGTCGGAGCAGAGTTTCCTACGACTACTAAAGATGAGACATTTACTGTTCCACCGGCCCCGAAAACAGTCTGAGCGATTGCAAACAAGGTTAAAACAAAAATTGAGCCGAGAATGTATAGACTCAGTTTAGGTAGTGGATTAGTTTCTTCCATATAGATATATATTACAGTATTTTAGCCTTTAAAACACTGTGGATAACCTTTCTACGGGTCAAAAACTGATGTAAAAGCAATCGTACCGGAATATGTACCAGCCGGAGTTGAAAGTGGAACACTCAAACCCCAATGTGTATCTCGAGTATTCAGTGAGAGGTGTTGAACTACTTTATTAGGGCTGAGACTTTCAGCTGAAAGACCGCCCACAATATAGAGACGGCCGTTCCAGGTGGCTGTTTCTGCTCCAGTTGAAGTAGCTTTTGTTCCACTGCTTATAGACCAATTATAAAGTCCCCCAGTATCCCTGAAGGTGGCATAGTATAAATCTCTCGTACTATCCGCGGAAGAGAAAATCACGTTGCCGTTCAGTTGAGGATAGTTAACCCCGGCCACAGGAAAAGGAGTGGTTGTGGCCCAGGAGCCCAATGTTCCATTTGAGTTAATCTGGGAGTAGAGAACTGTAGTGGTATTCAGGGCTGTAGGAAATTCTCCATTATTTTGAGCGGCAATTTGGTACATATATCCATTATGGGCAAGGGCTGATTTATTAACTGCTTTCGTACCAGGGAAAGCGGTAGTAACCGTCCAAGCACCTAGTGCGCCAGTACTGGTGTTAATCGCAGCGTAATGAACGCTCGAAGTACCAGCTCCTGAAAAACTAGTAATACCTCCTAGACTATAAAGATAATTATTGTAAACAACTGCCCCTAACTTAGCCTTACCTGACGGCAGAGCCGTAGTACTCTGCCAACTTCCAACGGTGCCATTCTCATTGATCTTGGCAAAAACGACGGTTGTTGTTACATTTTCCGCCGCGTCAACCCCGCCTAAATTATAAAGATAACCGTTATGTTGCACACTTCCTGCGGCAAGAACCGCCAAAGGGAGGGCCTGGGTGTTTGTCCAAGTGAGGGGTGTTCCGGTAGCACTCAATTCAGAATAAAGAACCGTTGTGGTTGGACTGGCACTCAAAAAAGTATTCGAAGCATTTCCCCCAATCAGGTAAAGATAATTATTATAGGCTTGAAATCCAACGTCTTGCGGACGATGAGGAAGATCCTCGTCCCGTATGCCTGTTGGCGCATGAGGCGAAGCATTCAAAGTAAATCCAGTAAAAGCTGTGGTAACCGTTGAAAGTGATCTTTCATTATTTCCAAACGTGAAACTACCAGATGCATAGTGTTCGTTAGTAACGGCAATTGAATTTGTGCTCGAAGTAAGGTCCGTACCGGAAACCTTTAAGGAAGTTGATGTATTTCCATAATTTATGACTGCCACTCTTTGAGTACTCGTACCGGTGTTTTGTCCGGCAGTATTCGTAGCATAATTAATAGATGAAGTACTAATATCAATTGCAGTTAAAAGACCCACATTGACGAGTCCGGCCACTGAACTTGTGGTATTTGTTAATCCTTGCTTATCGGTAATAGTAATGGCTGCTTGCCAACTCTCCGAAGGAAAACTCGAGGAGGCAACGCCGGTTCCCTGGGCAAAATACTGGACATCGGCATAGCAAGAAACGCTACTGGTGCTGGCTGCAAATATACAACTAGAACTAGCTATCTGGTAACAATTCTTTTCATCATACCTACAACTACTACCAACTCCCGATCGATAGAAGGTCGAGGTCGCAAAAAGAATATCTCCTGCCCCATCCGCATCAGAAATAGATGACGAAGCATAGACTCGAGTGGTAGTAGCCGGGGAAAGAACGATATTACTGCCGTCGTTAAAAGTAATCAATCCAATCGTTGGCGATGTTCCGACAGTACGAATTTCAGGGATAAAACTATATGTATTAAGGGTTGTATTATCTATTTTCACGGTACGGAAACAGAAGGAACTACTGGCAGTTGCTGAGTTGTCTACTAAAGAAAAGTCCCACATGGCAGAGTTACCGTCCGTGGTCGAAGCAGTTGTAACAAAAGAGTTGGCCTCTTCGTATGCTTGTGCGATTACTGTGCTCGTACCGTTCGTCGGATCAGTAGAACTCGCTACAATACTACTAGCGTCACTTGGGGTAGTGTTATTGTAAAACCGAATAGTTCCAGTGGTTCGTTCGACATCAGTATATGTCTCTCCAGAAAAAGCGGTGTCACAAGTACTCGACCGAGCAGCAAACTGTAATTTAAACGGTTGTGATTTTGCCGGCAGAGTTGAACTTTTATTATGAAGTAAGAGTTTTAAGCGAAAAGGAGTCCCTTTTTCAGGTGCTGTAGCGGCAGTGCTCGTGGCCGCTAGGGCTGCGCCAGTTGAAGTTCCATTCGCATTGCTATACCAGCGATAACCTGATTGAATGAGATGACGAGCAAGCTTAACGGGCCAGACAATAATATTCGGGTAATACTGACCTCCGTTCGTACCTAAGTTCGGGAAATTACCGTTCTGAATTACAAAAGTTTTTGTCGATGTGGAAACACTCTGCATCAATCCTCCAGATAAAACCGGCCAAAACGGTTTGAGTACGGCGGAAGTGCCAGAAGTATTTTGAACACCGATTCCATTTGTAGCGAACGCAATGGTAGTTTCAAGGACGCGAGTAATAGTAGAAAAGGTGCTGGTAACTGAATTCAATTTGCTACTAGAAAGAACGATAAGATTTTGTACCGACTGAGGGGCGTAGTTCAAGAGGGGCAAACTACTGGAAGTGTACGGGGCCGTTTGAGATAACAAAATATTAGGATAGTCGGCGTAGCCAATTGGTTCAAAAACATCAGTCGAGAAAACATAGATTCGTGAAGCTCGGGCATCACAAATTGCAGAAGTCTCCAAGGATTGAATCTGAAGATCAACCGTCTTCGATCCACTGCCGATTGAAGTGCTTGCCACCTGGACATAGTTGTAGATGACAAGGGTATCATCCCCATAATTCTGAGGGGTCAAAGTTTCCCCTCCGTTGATTTCGGTACCGTCAACAAGAAGGCGAACTGCGCAGCCATTCAAAGTCCCGCTCGGCTGGAGCTCTAAGTATCCCATAACTAAATATGGCCTACTTGTTGCACCGAAAGTTTGAGTTGTGGATACCACTGTTGTGAATGTCGAGGTAGCTACATTAGTAACATCATTGGTACTTGTGGTAGTCGGACCTACTGCCCAATAGTCAGTATTCTGGACCAGTGTTCCGTCCAGACGAATGGCCATAAGATATCGATCGCCGACATAGACGACTCCACCGTTGATGCTTGCTCTATATCCAAGACGCAAAGATTCCGTACCGTTTAAATCTCCAAGCCATACTCCATTCAAGGCATCTCCGTGCTGGGGGTTACTACTACTTGCACTCGCAAGCATGGGAACGGTGTATCCAAGAATTTGCTCGGTTGAAGATACTCTATCTAACCGCCCTACTACATAAAATTTCGCTGTACCAGAAGTTTGAGCAAGCTGCGCACCCCAAAAAACAAGATACCTCCCCGCCGGAAGCGATGATGAAGCTAGTGAAAGTCCCGTCGTAATAATATAAACCCCGGTGGTCGAAGCAACTGTAGTGCTTGTCGCAATAGCTACATATAGTTCACCGGTGTCACGATATTCAAAAGAGACCTGAGCGGCATCAAAAGCAATAGTATCCCCAGTTGGCGTGTTATCATCTTCCGTGCCAGCTGTATAGGTATGAACAATCAGAGTTCCATTGTCTTGGGTAAAACCACTCAGTAGCTCTGTCCAAGCAGCACTCGAAGTGCTGGCCCCAAGACCACTCGAAGCATAAGTCATAATACTCCCACGATGAATTGTGAAGGTCTTGGTACTGGTGCCATTAAGGTCGTTCTGCCAAGCACTACAATAATAGATAGAAGCACCACTCCCCTTAATACATCCTTGGGCATTTGGTCCAGTTACGATAACCGAGTCATTTGTAGTACTACTCGTGAAGTGAACAGTGAGAGTTATACTATTAATTTCGTGTACGCTGGGATTGAAATCGAGATCAACTGCGTCCGAATATGTATCCACCCAGTAGGTCGAGGAGGAAAGCGGCCCATGTGTAATGGTTCCCGTTTCTAAATCACTCCCGGTCCACGTGTAAGAATGCGAGTATTGAGAAGTACCGACTCCATTTACACCAGTTATTATGTTTTCAATAACCCCAGCGGGAAGATTGGAGTGACGAAAGAAAGGAGCGGAGGGAAGAATTTGGACCCAGAGAAAAATGGTCAGGGAACTGACTAGAAAACCGACACCTACCACAGACCACACCTGATGCCGATTTTTAAGAAGGAGATAGAGTACAAGCGTCGCTATGAGTGTTACCAGAACAACTAATAAACTTGCCAGATGGAATCCAGGAGCAAGAGAATCTCCAAAACGAGCCTGGACACCGTAGTGGAGCCACAACGGAATCTGTTCAATAACATAACGTCCTAAGACAGGTACACTCATTGACGCAAAAAGAATCCCCAACCATTCGCTCTTGCTCTTTAGTCCAATTTTCTTAAGAAAGTAAAAAGAAAAAACCGCTAGGTAGGGAAAAGCGAAAAGCCAGGAAGTGTGTGCTCCGGCTCCACCCATCAAGACTACTGGCCATCCAAATATGCGATGAGGTAGATCAAAAAAAGGCATCGTAGCCCAAATGAACCACAGATAAAATGTGCCTATCTCAGCCTGATTAAGAGTTAGGTCTTTAGCTAAAAATCTTGATAGGCTCCAAAAAAACAAACTTCCTAACTTCCATATGAGATAACTATAGATACTAAGAGTAGGGATCGTAATAAGGGCATGATTGTAAATAAAGATATTCGTCCCTTGAGCTATATAAAAATGTGCGATTATAAATACTGCCCCCCAAAGAAATAGAAATGGTATAACCACTACCCGATTAATACTCTCATCCGGCAGGATGAGTTCGTAGGCTTCTTTAGGATTTTTAAGCGCCCTCGAAGAACGTTTAAGTAATTCCCATAAGCCAACTCTATTTTTCTGACTGAAATTCATAAAAGATACGATGTATGTGCGCCACCAACTCGCCCTTCACTTCAGGACGTATTGGTAAATTTATTATATCACGCCGAGCAGAGTTGATAATCTCCCGAGCCTTATTTTTTACGATTTCTAAATTTTCGTTACTCGCAATAAGCTTTCCCAACACCCGAAGATCTTTTTTGCTAGTCTTTTTCTGACTTGAAAATGCCTGTTTTACTAAGGGATTATGCTGACACGCCGTATAGGTAACGATATTCAAACGGTAGTTTATTAAATCTTCTGATATTACTTCCCTATTATTGAAAGACCTGATATCGTTCTGTATCTGATAGGCTAAACCCAGTTTCTTCCCTAGCGCAAACAATTTTTTACTTAAGTTATTATCCCTCCCTAACTGAGCCCCAAGAGAAAAAGGATAGGAGAAGGTATACAGCGCAGATTTATTAATAGCTATATGAGTAATTGATTGTAAGTCCTTTACTTGACCGAAAATTTCATTATACTGCCCGCTCCAAGTACGATCCTGCATTTCTAGCCAGGATTTTTGAAGAAGCTGGAGTGAAGAACTCGGCAAAGAGAAAAAGCCTTGATTAGCTTTCAAGAGGCAGATATCTGCCAGTAGAATTCGACGACTGAGCTCCTTGTTCGTCAGCCTATTCTGAGGAATGTAAAAATCTACTAAATCATCACTCAGCTTGGCATACGTATGGAGGAGCTCATAGCTACACTGTAAGGACAAGAGAACATTATCATTATTTTTTTTAGAAGTAATGGATCCGTGGTAGGTCAACTGAATAAGATAGGGTCTCAGACGATTTCCTTTTCTAAGAATATATCTATTAATTTCGGTTGCGGTAAGAACATTGCGGAACTGTTTTAAGCAGTATCTTTTATAAACTGGCTCAAATTCTCTAATAAATTTCCGGTAGTCTAATGAAGTCATTTCTGATTTGTTCTATACAAAAATAAGGCTTCAAGAACCAAGGCAGTAGTTAGCTCCTCCGAGCCAAATGTGTATCGCCCACCATTGACTTCGTTAAAATGAAACAGATTCTGCCTACTCCAAAGTCCCGATTTTTCCTGACGATCAAGAAGCCAAGCTACACTTTTCTTTAGTGTGGCCTGGTCATATTGTAATCGCAGTAAAGTACTGAGTGCCATGGCAGTCTCCATATCATTACCGAAAGAACCATCGAACTTTTGACGACTCAATACTCTCTCTATAACTATAGACCGAGTATCTCCCAAACAACTACCGGTACGCACATAAGCATATCCCACAAAATAATCTAAAACTGGCCCATTCTCGTAGTAGAGGGAGCAGGATTTATTTTTTTCCAAATTTGTTTTTAGGTAGTTGCAAGAATTTACATCAGAAAAGTCTGCTAGATAAGAAAGGCTGTTGGCTACCGCCCCACAATCAATCTCTTCGTTCTGAGTGCCATCGATGCGGCGCTCCCACAGATATAACAATCCTTCGTTATTTCTGTGAGTCTGAAATAATTCTTTGTTGTTTGGAGTTTTGTCGTATAAATCAAGTGCTAACGAAGCAAGTGCGGTAGAGTCAAAATCGGCCAAAACACCTCCATCTCTTTGATCCACAATGTCGGGTCTAAGATTGTACCAATGAGGCCGATAAACATACCTCCACATTGATGAACTCGTCATCTCTAACTTCAAAAAGGCAACTCCTTTCGCCGCTATCGTTTGAACATCGGAATAGTCTTTTAATTGGTGTAACGCTACTAGAGTATAGGAGGTAAAAAGAGGGGTTCTGTCGCTACCACATCGCGATTCACTAAGGCCTTCTATGCAAAATTGCATAGGTATTTCACCGTGGGGCAGTTGATTCATAAGAAGCACCTTTAGTCCATTTTTTGTAGCCAACTCTATTCTGAGTGATACGTCTTCTGCCGGCTTGGAAAAATAATAAATAAGGGTCAGTAGAATAGCTCCCAAAAAAAGTATTGAGATAGGAATTATTTTTTTCATTAAGACAAGAAATACGTTAGTCCAGCAAGGGCGTAACAGAAAAACTCGTAAACACTTAGAAGAGGGCTCCATAGATAGGCCCGTCTTGCGGGAATATTACTATCAGCTGTGCGCATAAAACTGATAAGCCTGATGAACCAAAAAATAGTTCCTACAAAAAATAATGAATGAAATATAATACCGAGAATGAGTGTCCCTATAAAACCAATACCGAGAATTACAAAAGCCAGTGATCTGGCATTTTTTGGTTTTATTCTTATCTTTTCCCGAGGATTTTGCGCATCACTTATGAGATGAAGGAGTTCTAAGTACACCTGAAATAAAAATATGAGTCCTGCGAGAATAATGGTGGTGGTATTCATTTCGTTATGTACAAGCCAAGATTCAAAAAAAAGGATGGTGGCTGATACTGGAAATATGAACGGTCCCACTCCCCTATCTTTAAGACGAAAGGGCGGCCAAGAGTAGACGATGGATAAAACTCCACCGATCACAAGGAGCGAAGCTACACCAGTAACATTCTCTATTTGAGAAACGACATAGGCGAAGAGAATACAAACTACCCCAACTACAAAAATCCCGTATGTCAGAATATTGAGATTGGTCAATCTCCTTGTTTTTAGTAGTTCTGATATGTAGTTTTTATCGTCTCGCAAAAGACCATCATAATAGTCATTGACGAGGTAAGAAATACTTATGATTCCCGTAACAAGTAGTATATTTAGAAAAGACACTAGGGATATTTGGTGCGCCGCAAAAGAATAGGCAAAAAATACGTAAAATAATGGCCTTACCACGCTTAGTTTTCCTTCCCAGGTCTGTAAGCGAAAAATATAGAGAAACTGCCTGATTCTTCTAGGAAGTAGCCAAAATTGATTTAATAATCTTCCAGCCATCTTTGAATGGTTTAAGGTTTGAACTTCTTCGACCACTATAAGCAACTGGTAAATCTTTTGTTGACCATTGAAGCTGAGTAGTTTTTTTATAGATCTCTGTTTCTATTTCAAAATGGGTGCTGGAAAGATTAAGGGCTAAAAAATCTTTTTTAGAAATTCCAAAAAAGCCACTCAACACATCTGTTGACGCCACCTGAAAATACGAAGAAGCGAATCGAGAAATCACCCTATTGCCTAAGCGACGAAGTGGTGACATCGAAAGCTGAGTGGACTGAAAACGGTTGGCTCGTACTAAACGAGTATGATTTTTTCGTAATTCAAAAATCATATGCGGAATGATATCTGGTTCATACGTATCATCTCCGTCAATGAAAATTAAAATATCTCCTTTTGCGGCAGTAGCTCCGGCTTTCATAGCTAGGGCCTTGCCACGAGTTCTACACTCCAATAAAGATACTGGAAACTTCATAGCCACCTCTCTTGTAGAATCAACACTATCATTATCCACGACAATGACTTCGAAGTCTGGTTTGTTTTTTAAATAGTGGAAGATCTTGGTTAATGTTAGCTCGATTCTGCCAGCCTCATTCAAAGCTGGAATAATTATCGTTTCCATAGATCCATAATAATTTGACGAGAACTACCGAGTGGCAGAGCCTCAAACTGGAAGGAGTATGTGGCCTTTTTAAAGCCTGGGGTTGTGGAGGTTGTGATTGAAAATCCAATATAGTCCGGAGGTGTTTTTATCTCCAATAATCCTTCATCTAAATAGATAATAGTTCCGTCATCACTAAGACTTAGTCTTTCGGGATACTCCACAATAAGATCGATTGGTTGCGTTGATGTACTCTCTCGCCAACCGTCATTAATAAGATTCATCTCAATGCGGATATCATCTTCGGTTTTTAAATAACGGACATTGGAATTGCTCTTACCCATTCCAACAGTTAGTAGATTTTCTTCTTCGACACTGATCACGGGCTCTGATGAGTCGTCGCAAATGTTGATATCTCCCACTTCGGCATTCATAACTCCACACCAACCAAACCAAATAGTACGGCGCTCATCATAAGAATCTGGACCAACAATTCCAGCATACTTTGGGTTCAGAAAGGCTGCAATTTTTCTAACCGTTTCTGGAGTAGATATCTTCTTATCTCCCTTAAGAGATGTTGGAAGAAGAATAATATCCTCAGAGCTCACGGTATCACTGAGAGAAAAGAAAGAAAGAACCTCATATTTAACTTCTAGAAACATTCCATCTAAATAAACGGGGGGAAGTGGGTTTGTGGTTGTATCAATGGATTCTATTTTGATCTGGAGATTTTTAAGATCCTTCCAGTCAGTAGCCGAAAGAGACGCAGTTAGATTTTTCCAGTTACTCTCATTTATTCGAGCAATTTCCTCCCAGTTTGACCCATCAAGACTATAACTGACGCGAAGAAAATTTTCGTCTACAACTGGTTCCGGTAATTCAAGGGCGGGGGTAGTCGTTCCTATTGAAGTGGATGTTTCCACCATAACCTCAGAAGAGGTCGCTGGCTCATCAATAGAGGCGGTAATAGGAGGTAGCTCTATAATTTTATCTTGAACCTCGTCCGGTTTCTCTTGAGTAGTATCTTCGGAAGATACTACGGTCTGAATACTTGGCACTTCAGCTTCTACCGGAATATCAACACTACTTTCTCGCGCAATTGCTATTGGCAAAAACCGAGACCACCAGGAAGTTGGAGCGGTAGTTGTTTTTGAAATATCTATATTAGGAGTGGAAGTCTCCACTCGAATGTCCTCCGCATTGATGGTGGAAGAAGCCTCTACTTCTAGAACGTCTGCACGATCCTGCGGAAAAGAAACAACTTCTTCTCCCACTTTCCAATTTAAAGTTAGTCCGACTGAAATAATATTTCCTCGAGGAGTAAAATCTTCAGGAACAAAACCTCCACAAAAAATATTACCTTCTCCCTTCTGCCACAAGGCAGCGTTCGTCGAATCAATCACCGCTCCAGCAACTAAAGATTGCGGTTGTCCTTGAGCTAAAGTCGGATTACTCCAAGTCCCCAGACAAGCGGTTGGATGGAAGTTAATCGCATCAGCCCGTGTGAAAAGCAATCTACTCCCATAAAAACTGGAAATAACCCCAAGAACAAGCAAGGCGGCAAGAAGCGGCGACCGCCGATAGAAAGGTGCTCGTAAATTAATAACTTTCTCCCAGCCTAAAACCTTCTGAAATCGCCGAGAAAAACTCGGTGTATTATGAGGAACAACGTCAAAAAACCGCCTCATTTCATTTTTCTTGCGCGAGGACTTCATTTTCTATCATTTTAGCAGAATAACCCCTCTAAGTGTAGCGTTTTCATCCACAACTATGCATAAGAAAGTGGATTAGGCTCCTAGAATCACTCCTAGGATGAGATTGGGTGGAATAAGACCAATTTCCTTTGATGAAGTTCCCCAAGAAACAGTTCCGGAAACATAAAAACCTTCCTTCTGGATCAACTGAATCTTCTTTACAAACACCTGCCTTGGGTCTAGTGGGTTTCGAAAAACAATAAAACGGCCAATTTTTGGTTTTTTAAGACTCGTCGCAAGATACTTTTGTCCCGGAATCAAATCTGGAAAAGCACTCCCCCCATCCACTTTCACCACAAAAAGAATTCGCTTAAAAAAGTTTGTCGGTGATGTCCTGATACGAGGCGTAACGTTCTGGATCGTTCTTGGTTTCATAAAAAATCTTTGCAATCTCATCGACAGCCTCCACTAATTTTTTTGCCGCCTCTTCGTCAACGGACTGTTTGTTTTTTGAACACAGTTTCATCGCGTTCCAAAACTTCGTGTGAAGATCGGGATATTTTTCAAGATGTTCCGGCTTAAAGTAGTCCACCCACAGTGTTCCAAGCTCTTTCTTACATAACTTGGCGTGTTTTTCTTTATTGATAATTCGCCTGGCAATGGCATTTGAGAACTCGATAGTACCAGAGACTTCATCGTGATCGTGTCCTGGCGGTTTCAGCTCCTTAATCTGCATTACCATCCTTTGAACGGTTTTCGCGGCAATCTTCGCCTGAGTTGGCTCATAAATCCCACAGGGAATATCGCAGTGAGCCTCGGCGGTTACGGTGGGCAGTATTTTTGATAGCTTTTCAGGTAAATTCATAGGGCAATCATAGCAAATCGTTCATTGCCGAACAAATCAGCTCTATGATAGAGTATTTTTACCATTGGGGGGTCGTCTAACGGTAGGACAGCGGCCTTTGAAGCCGTGAATCGGGGTTCGATTCCCTGCCCCCCAGCACTTCGGCAAGCTCAGTGCAAGCTAATGGGATATACTATAAAAATGTGGCATGTATATATACTTCTTTGCAATCAGAAAACTTTTTATATTGGAATCACTGACGATCCAAGAGAAAGACTGAGGCAACACCGCAATAAAAAATCATTCTTTACTAAAAAGTTTTCTGATTTGAGTTTCGTATATTGTGAAAACTATCCAAATAAACATCGGGCAGCTTTAAGAGAAAAACAACTTAAGGGTTGGTCACGGGCAAAGAAGCACATGCTGATAGAACGTAAATTAGGCTACAATCTATGCGCTGAGCTTGCCGAAGTTTTACGGACCGGATAACTCGCCCTGAGTATTTCGGCGAGCTCAATGCGAGGTCGAAAGCCGAAGGGATTCCCTGCCCCCAGCCAGCTAAAAAACATTGCTCCGTAATCGGAACTTTGTTTTTTTCTGGTCCCGAGCGAGGTTGCAGAGCAACCGACGAGTGCTACAATAATTTCGACTCCCAGGCCCCCCAGCAACTGAGCGAGAGCGAAGGAGTACTGAGCACAGCAGTGCGAATGTGCGCAAGTCAGGGCAGTACCGTGAGTTAGCCTACATACCCTGTTAACCTTAGAAATTTCTCGAGTGGAGGAGACAACTTCAAATTTTTGATTTCATCAACGGAAAACCATTGGATCACCTCAAGATTGTCATCATCTCCTTCGGTTGGCTTTAAATCACCCGACACATAGTCTCCCGTATAAAAGAGCATGATAAAGTGTTTTTCGTCCCCTTTCCAGTTTGGAGTAACGTCATCATCAAAGAAGGCTCTTTTGAGGTTTCTCACTTTTACCCCCGTTTCTTCAAAGAGTTCTCGCTGGGCCGCTTCATCTATTGGCTCGCCATCATTCACGCCTCCTCCCGGAGTCAGGTAGGTATCTGCATATGGCCCAATCCCGCCAGACTTCTTCACGAGGAGTAGTTTTCCTTCTTCGTTTTTGACCAAAATACCCGTGACTACTGACTTATTCATATGAGACTCATTATACCTTGAAAACTCTCTCATCCATCTGACCTGTCTACAAGTAGGTTTTATCCCTGACCGAAACCCCTCGATAGACTCAGGGGCAAGCGGGTCAGTTTTCCCCTATTCCGACCCCTAAGAAACCCCATACTGCGTCCGTCCAAAACTTGCCGCAATGCAAGCGAAGGAGGATACTAATTCTTATGTTCGTGGCATATCTAAAAGACTTCATCGCTTTTACTCTCAAGCAAGCTCAATCGGCTTCGTTTGCTGGTCTCTTTTTATTCCTTATCTTTGCCTCTAGCCATATTACAATTACTGGTCTCTACCGCTACGACTTTCTTTTTCTTACGGCCGTACTCATTCAGCTCGTGATGCTACTATTAAAACTGGAAACGGTTGATGAAGTAAAAACCATTCTTCTGTTTCATATCATCGGTCTCGTTCTTGAAATCTATAAAACAAACCCCGCAATCGGCTCCTGGTCTTATCCAGAACCGGGATACTTAAAAATCTTCGATGTGCCTTTGTATAGCGGATTCATGTACGCTTCAATCGGCAGTTATATGGCCCAGTCGTGGAAAATAATGAGTCTGAAACTCACCGGCTACCCGAAATATCTGTATAGTATTATTCTTTGCTCTTTAATCTATCTTAATTTTTTCACCAATCATTTTATCTACGACTTCCGACTGTTCCTCATTTTAGCCATCTTCATTCTCTACTTTAAAACGTGGGTGGAGTTCACTCCCCGCCTAAAAACATACCGAATGCCCCTCAGTGTTTGGTTTATTCTTATCGCTTTCTTTGTTTGGGTCGCTGAGAACATTGGCACCTATTACGGAGCGTGGCAGTATCCTTCTCAGATCCATGTCTGGGAAATAGTGTCTTTCCACAAAATTACTTCCTGGTTTTTAATGGTAATTATCTCCTTTATTATTGTGGCCTACTTGAAACACATTAAGGCTGCTCAAAGTGGAAAGTAGTATCTCTGAACGGATTATTCAAATCTACCGCAACACGTTCCACGTTCCCTGATCCTCTCCCCCGTCGAACTTAAAGACGGCAACACCACGTACACCGAGTATTTTTGCGAGATCAACCTTGTCTTTGATAGCCTGCGCATCACTCCAAGAAACATAGTTGAATGGTTGTAGTTGGATGGTTGTACTACTGCCATTAGCGTTCTGGGTAATAGTCGCTGATGGATTCTCGGGTGTCTGCTGAAGGAGTGTCGATTCGGTTCCAGAAGGTGCCTGAAGCAAGGTCAGGTAATAAACAAAACCCATCTCTCCGGCACTATTTCGAAACGGCGTAATGTTCAGTTTTTGTGCCATATCAGTCGCATACTTCGGATTAAACGGCCAGAGAACTTTGTACTGGTAGGCTCCGTTCGAAAGCGGTGTCACCTTATACTCGTATCCATAGGTCGGGATACCGATAATAAGTTTGTTTCGAGAAATGGTTTGAGCCGCCAAACGGACTAAGGCTTCAACCCACTCGGTGTCAGCTGTTGGTGCGTATGGTGCCGCCCGCTGGCCATTTAACTTCTGATCTATAATTCCCTGGTCATACGCCATTATTTCCACACGATCACAGTATTTATTAAGTGCTTTATAGTCGTTCGCGTAATCAGTTGCGTCCGGCGGAATAATCTGTCCAGGAAGATACCGATGCTCAAGGGGCATGCGTGCCTCGATGGTGCAGTAGACCCACTTGTTTCCCATGCGGGCATAGAGACCCTTCAAAAACGTTGAGAAGTAATTTATTGTCTCGCGATTTTTTGCTTCGAAATCTACGTCGATGCCATCAAAGCCATTTTGCTTTACGACATTCGCAATTTCGTCTTCAAGTGCGATGCGGGATCTAGTATCACTCAGAATTCTATGAATAATATCCCCATCTCCAGACATAACAGTTGGAACGATTCGAACCTTCGCAGCTCTCGCGGCCGCAATAAATGGAACCCACGGTTCTTCCGTTAGTTTCGCGGTATCGGCAAGTGTGCCATCGGTCTTCAGGGTGTAGCCAAACGGCATCACACTCGTGAGCTTCGAGAGATTCGGAAGTACATCCTGTGTGCCAGTCGTAGCACGCCAGTACGGAATCCAGCCGGAGGTTTCGAACGCTCCGACGGCGACAGGTGTTAAATTTTCAGAAATCGAAGCGGGATTTTTTGGATAGTTTGTAGCGAGGGCGAGGGCGGCTTGAGTCCTCGGCCCATAGACTCCATACCCCTCCGCCACAGAACCGGAGCACACAATACCATTAGCACACTGAAACTTCTTTAAGGCCGTCTCAGTTGCCGGACCGAAACGACCAATATTTAATCCTGCCGCAAGATATCCGTGGACGATGAGCTTATCCTGAAGAACAACCACATCGGCCCCCGATGAGCCAACAGAAAGTGTTCGCGCGGCAAAAACCGCTCCTGGAACAAAAAAGGAGATTAGTAAAAATACAGGAATAGTAAACAAAAATAGGCGTCTCATAGATTCTATGATACTACTTTATGTTTATGACGAAAGACATATCTTAGTAGTTACAAAAAAGAAGTAATTCTCTACGGGCTTCCGCCCGTGGTTTTATGCGGGTAATGTGTGACAAATGAAGTCAATACCCCGAAAACTCCTCACTCCGAATATCATCGTCATCAATTCCGGCCGCGTTTAGTATCTCCCGCATAGCATTTGTCATAGTCATTGGACCAGCGGCGTAGTAGATAGGTTTTTTGAAATCAGGAAGGTATTTTTGAAGCATTGAAGGAATGATATATTCGCTTTCGCCAGTCCAGGTTTCTTTTGACTTTTCCATACCGGTCATGATCGGAACGAATTTGAAATTTGGGTTGATCTTTTCGGCTTCCCAAAAATCTTCCAGAAATGGGGCATCTTCTGGCCGCCGGTTTGAGTAAAATAAATATATTTGATGGGGTAGTAAGTCGTGAATAACCTGAAGAATAATCGAACGGGCCGGAGTAATGCCAATCCCGCCCATTAGGAACACCGCTGGTCGTTCAGTATTTTTTTGTAGAGTAAAAGAACCGAAAGGTCCATCGATTTTAATCTCTACCTTCTCCGATTCTTTTTGAAGAACTCGCTTAAAAGCACTGTTCCGAAGTCTTGTGGTAATCATTAGCTCATTTTCATAAGGTGCGCTAGCCAGTGAAAGTGATCGGCTATTCCCCTCGGTATCGGTTTCGGAAGGATTCACGAGCGTGAAATCTGCATACTGCCCGCCCTTAAAAATAAATCCGTCCGGTTTTTTGAAATAAAATGACATCGTCCCTTCAGCCACTAGTTCTCTCTTTATAATCTGTGTCTGAAAAATCATACAAACATAGTATGGCAATTTTTATGTTTCAGGGCAAAGAAAAAGCCCACTTCAAAAAGCGGGCTTATAGATGATACAGGTGCGGTCAGATATTACCGGCCACGAGACAAACGACTTCCTTTTCCAGTCTGATTCTTCGCAACCTGAGCGACCACCAGACTGACTGGGACTTGCTCTTCCGGGGGGAGACGCCTCGCGCAGTGTAGTGGTACTTTGATTTTAAAAAAGGAGAATCCTTCCGGACTACCAGAACACGATGCTACTTTAGAGATTCCAATTGCTTTTCAGTAACACCTAGGCCGAAGGGCTAGGTCTCCGAGGAAAACGACTTCTTGACTGAAACCGGTGTGGTGGTCGAGGGGCTCGCGTATCAAAACGACGAGGTTCTCGTGGAGTATACGCGGGACGCGCTAGCTCAGCCCTCATTGGAGGAAGTTCTGGAAGCATCTTAGGTGGTAACGTGGCTTTAATAAGTCGTTCAATATCACGCACATCTCCTCGCTGGTCAGGGGTAGCGAAAGAAATCGCGTGTCCAGCGGCTCCGGCTCGGGCTGTTCGCCCAACTCGGTGAACATAGTCCTCGGCATTACTCGGTAAGTCGTAATTCACAACAAGCTCAATCCCCTTCACATCGATTCCACGTGCCGCAATGTCTGTTGCTACCAATATCCGATACCGGCCATTTCGAAAACCATCCAAGGCTTCGCGTCTTTGGTTTAATGACTTATTTGAATGAAGCTCGGTTGCCGAGTGCCCAAGAGCTCTGACGCCAGCGCCGATTCTCTTAGCGCCAAATTTTGTTCTTGAAAAAACCAAAACCGAACCGCGATACTCAGAAAGAAGTTTCTCGAGTAACCGAGGCTTATCCTGTTTGGCTAAAAAGAAGAGTTCCTGAGTCATCTTGCTCACGGTCATCCCTGGCGGAGCAATCTCAATCCTCATCGGTAGCTTCATATATGAGTGAGCGAGGTGAACAATCTCGTTTGGCATGGTGGCCGAAAAAAGCATCGTTTGCCGTTCTTTCGGTACGGTCGAAAGGATTCTTTTCAACTGCGGCGCGAAACCCATATCAAGCATTCGATCCGCCTCATCCAAAACCAAAATATCAACCTGGGAAAGCGACAGGGTTTTCTGTTCAAGGTGATCGATCATTCTTCCCGGAGTACCAATAATAATCATCGGATTTGCCCGAAGGCCCTGAAGCTGACGAAACATAGGCTCACCACCAACCAAAAGAACCGTTCGAACACCAAGTGAGGTACCAATTTTCTGAAGCGTCTCCTTAACCTGAAGGGCAAGCTCTCGAGTAGGAAGAATAATCAGTCCCCGCTTGCCTCGAAGGGCTCCTTGAATCATAGGAATTCCAAAAGCCAATGTTTTTCCAGTGCCAGTCTGCGCCAAGCCCATCAGGTCCTTCCCTTCTATGGCAACGGGAATAGACCGCTCTTGGATAGGAGTAGGGACTTTGAACTGAAGTTTCTCAAGAATAGAAAGAATGTTCGGCGCGATGCCGAGGCCGTAAAAACTAGGATCTGACATAGTGCAACTACTATAACACACCTTATTTGACAAAACAAGCAAAAATAGACGAAAATTATTTTAGCAAGAAACGGAGGTTCTATGCCTACCGAAGACACAGATGTTATCAAGCTGGCGTTCCAGGGGGCCGTATCGCTCATGGGAACCGAGTCGGTTCTGCCAAGCCAGTTCTTCGATAACTCTGGTCATGGGGCTAGAGCACTAGGAGAAAGGGGGTTGGCGCTCGCTGTTCTAGAGGATGCCCTGAAAACATATCAGAAATACGTCTTTGTGAAAGATCCCGTAGGTAGGGTCATTTTCGATGAAGCTGACATCTGGATATTCTCTAGGGATCGTAGCTGGCCTTTCTCTTTCTTAAATCTCTGTGAGGCTCTGGAGATTAATCCCTCCTACGTTCGAAGGGTACTGCGCCAGTGGCTTGAAAGATCAACCACCTCTCAATTCCGAGGAGGAACCGGCTAATTTAAACTAGTCCGGTTTTTATTTTAAAGACCAAATACTATATACTAAAAGGTATGAATAAAAATATTATTTTATCGATTGTGGGAGTGGTAGTAGTTCTCGGTGCGATTGGTCTTTATATGCAAGGTGGCGTAGTCGGTAATATGACCGGACAGGAAACTTCATTAAAAGAACTCTTGGCTTCGCAAAATCCCCAGAAATGTACGTTTGATCATAAAGCCGATATCTCGGACTCTTCTGGGGAGGTTTATGTAGCGAACGGCAAGATGCGAGGCAACTTCAACTCTGTGGCCGCCGGAAAAGTGGTGAAGAGTTCAATGATCGTGATGAATAACACCGCTTACGTTTGGACTGATGAGATGGCTCAGGGATTCAAAATGTCATTAGACGCCATGACCTCGGCTTCAGCTGAACAAAATCAGAGTGTTGATATAAACCAAAAACTGAACTACTCCTGTGGTGGCTGGAGTGAGGATGCAAGTGTTTTCGCTCTCCCTTCGGATATTACCTTCAGCGATATGAGCGCCTTACTAAATCAGGCGATGCCAAAAGGCACGACCAAAGGAACAATAAGCGGAACTGTCGAGCCTGGATCTCTCCAGTCTCAGTGTGGTATGTGTGACACCATCACCGATCCTTCTAGCAAGTCTCAGTGCCGAACTGCTTTGCAGTGTAAGTAAGCCGAGTTATTTCTCAATAAAAAATCCGAGACAGTAGTGTCTCGGAAAGCCTATAGGGTTGAAACCTAACCCCTAGTTCTCTCTTCCCATGTTCTTCGACGAAGTCTGGCCGGCTGGGGACTCTTCCCCTCTTTTCTCAGACGCTTCCTTCGTTGCCTACGACGTCTTCGAATCCGTTCCACTATCGCCCGCTGCTCATCACTCAGGGCGACGTCCCAGGACTCGTGCTGAGGAAGATGGTCCGGATGTTCATCGACGTTCTGGCAAGTCCAGTAGCGCTGACCTAGAGCTCGGCCCCATTTGATCTCCATAAGATTCTTGCAGAGAGGACATCGCTGCCGGCCAATAACGCGAGTTTGCGCTATTCCAGATTTTTCGAGAACCCTTTCCAGGAAATACTTTGTACGACGGATCTCCGTTACGTAGAGCCGCTTTCCATTTCCCACAATCAAGACCCAACCTGCATCCTGATCTCGCGCTCGCTGTTCGCGAATAAGCCAGGTCGTCCAGATGAAAACGACATACTGATTTTCTGGATCTTTAGACCGGAAGAAGAATCCCAGCTCCCTCCCCTTCTTGGCTGTTGGAGTCCTGGGAAACTTGGCAGATGATTCTCCTTCTTTCGGCCGAAGTGTGGGGCGGTTGAAGAGAAATCCCCGAAAACCTAGTCGGACGACTCGGGTGGTGAAGTTCGTGAATTCTTCTGGTGTCGGCAACACCTGAGTTGGCATAGCCAGACCCTCCTTTTTCTCATTGCTATTTTCATAGTATCAGATGGATTTTTCACCGCAAGAATCACCGTGATACAATAAAGCCCACTCATAATGCTTAAAAAACAAGTTATTATCGCCCAAAATAAGTCCGATCTAGCCCTAAAGGGGGCGGATTTATTTATTTCTCTCTGCAATCACTTCATGAAAACCACTGGTCAGTTTCGAGTTGCTCTCGCCGGCGGCAGTACGCCCCAGGCCCTTTACGCCACTCTGGCTGATAAAAAACAAATAGAGTGGGGAAAAATCCAAATATTCTTTAGTGATGAACGATTCGTGCCGCTTAAAAGCGAGCAGAGCAACTATTATCAAATTAATAAGTCCTTGTTTGAAAAAATCGTTGTTCCCGAAGAGAATATTCACCCTATTTTTACTTCTGACCTGACCCTTGAAGAAACCGCTCAAAAATATCAGTTAGACATCGAATCGAATCTAGAAAGGAACAATCCTTCTTTCGATCTTATTCTTCTTGGTGTTGGTACTGATGGTCATACCGCCTCTCTGTTTCCTCTCCTATACAAACCCCAAAAAGATGAGGCTTTTGTTTTGGCAATCAAAGATTCGCCGACCCCCCCCTCAAACCGTATTTCATTTTCTGCCCGGCTCATTAATAACGCCCAAAACGTAATAGTCTTAGCGAGTGGAAAAGAGAAGGCTCCGGTTATAAAAAAAATTCTTGAGAACAAGGGGGCTATAAAAACCCTACCAGTGAGCATGATAAAGCCCGAAAACGGAAATCTGTTTTGGCTTTTAGATCAAGAAGCTACCTCCTTCCTCAAAAAATAAGTTAGATGAGTT
>JBBUHS010000121.1:0-1842 GCA_038055675.1 Patescibacteria group bacterium
CATTTCCACCTTCTCTCCGTAGTACGTTGGAATGACGGAGACACGAACATCAATGGGGCGACTACCAAGATTGTATCTGAATCGTCCGTCCTGAGGTTTCGAGTGTTCATCAATCTTTAATCCAGCCAAAAGCTTAAGACGAGCAACTAAGGCAGGATGTACCGCCTTATTCAAAGACATAATCTCGCTTAAGATACCGTCAATCCGGTAGCGGACGAGCGTGGCATTCTCCATAATCTCCAGATGAATATCTGAAGTTCGAAGTGTCAGAGCATACGACAAAAGATTATCTACCACCTCCACAATTGGGAGCTGAGCGGCAGCATCTTGAGCCGAAGAAGCTCGAGTTCGGAGGGAGGCTTCGATCTTTTCGTCAATGATTTTTTTGAAATCTTCGGTGAAGTGACGGCCGTAGGTTGAAAATCCAAGGCTAAGATCATTAGGGCTAGCCAAAAAAGCCTTGACCGGAGCACCAAGATACTGACTTAGAAAGTTGATGGACTCAAGATCGCTCGGATTGGCCATAGCCACATCAATCGTGCCACTATCTTCAACTCGAAAGGCAACAGCCTGCCTCTCTCGAGCAATCGCCTCTGGCACGCGCCGGACGGTTGATTCATCAACCTTTCCGGCGTCGAGTTCGGCCCGAGCTACGCCCAAGGCCGTGCTGATAAAGTTATTGGCGTACTCCTTAGTAATAACATTTTCGCGAACCAACATATCAAGAAGGTCAACGCGCTGACGATCGGCTTCAGTAACAAGGCTCGTCAGCATTTCTTTGTTGATAACACCCTCCGCTATTAATTTTTCTTTGAGTTGCTCGATCTGAGCGGGAAGAAAAAAGGCCATAAATAGAGAAAAAAAAGCTACTGCTTCCTTGTAACTTCTTTATTATATCACATTATTCCTTCTCCTAAATCACAAAGACCGCCCAAAGGCAGTCTTTTGGTGTGCTTTTTTCTAAAAATCTAATTTTAAAGACTCATCTGGTTTCCAACCTCGTAAAGTCTGACATCTGTGCCGCCATCGGTACGGTAGTTATTGAGCGCACTGTTCAGTGAAGACATATCTGAGATTCGAGTAGAATCCCGAGCCCGTCTCAAGAGTTCAGCTGGGTTCAAGGTTAAGACCACAACAACCGACAAAACTGCGATAATAGCGATAACAATCAGAAGCTCGATTAACGTAAAACCTTTTTGTTGCATATTTTAGATAAATAAACAAATACTCGACCTTTCGCTTGTTGGGATTATTATGGATGATTTTCGGGAAAAGAAAAACGCCTAGATATTAGGCGTTTTTCTAAACTACTCTATTCAACTACAAAGAGAGAGTGTTTCCAACTTCATAGGTACTAGTGCTCGTTCCACCATCGTTTACTCCAACAGCAGAAGAACCAGAACCACTATACTTAGTACTTTCCATTCGAGAGTTCAGCTTGTAAGTTGAACTGCTGCCGACGGCAAAGCCATAGAAGTAGCTTGTGTTGTTCGTCGGATCAACTGGCAAGATACCGAATGGAGCACCTGATGAGATGGCTCCGAAATTAACCCCCTGCATCCAACCATTATCACCGGTGGTACCACGAGCAGACGTAACGATTATCAAGGTGCTGCTAATAGCAGGAGTGAGGCTTTGAAAGCCAATACTCCCACAGCTGGCACTTGGCGTCGAAGTAGCGGCAAAACAGCCTGGGCCCATAGCAAACACTCCACCATCAGCAAGAAGTAGCGATAGCGCACTGTTCAGTGAAGACATATCTGAGATTCGAGTAGAATCCCGAGCCTGTCTCAAGAGTTCAGCTGGGTTCAAGGTTAAGACCACAACAACCGACAAAACTGC
>JBBUHS010000122.1:0-2211 GCA_038055675.1 Patescibacteria group bacterium
CAACCTATAACACTCAGGAAAACCAGGAAGGGATGGAGGCCAACGTGACGACCAAGAAGACGAGGCCGGATAAGATTATCAGCCAGGCCAACAACGCCCACTCCCCAAATTAAAAATCCAACTGCCTGGAACGTCTGTCCGCTTAAAAAGAGGAAAAGAATAATGGGAATAGTTACTAGGGTAGTACCAAGAGCTGGAACAAGAGCAGCAATAAATCCAATCGAACCCCACAAGAACATATTGGGTATTCCGAAGAAAAGAAGTCCAATACTAAGGAGAACCGCCTGAATGAAAGCCACAATCAAAGAACCTCGAATGGTGGCTTGAATAGTCAGTCGAAGTTTCTCGATGATTTTTTCGGTATGCTCATCACCGAGGGGGCTCACTCCGACAATATACTTCCTAATCTCATCTCCATCCTTTAAGAAGTAGTAGAGGGCAAAAATACCAATAGCTATTTTAACAATTAGGTAAAGAATGCTGGAAAAAATAGTGGCGGCCTGACTGGAAAAGAACTCGAGAGCATTTTTAATGAACTGATCAATCGCTCCTCGATCAATTGGCACCACTGCCCCGAAACGATCGGTGATGATCTTTTCAATCTCTTGAATAACTCCGGCACTACTCTGATTGTCGAGTTGGGTGTAAAGGTTCTGTCCCTCCTGAAAAATCTGCTGGCCGATAAAAATAACCGGTCCGATGATAAGAGCGGTGATAATAAGGATGGTAAGAAGGGTGGCTAAACTGTCACGATTCCTCGAAAGCTTGAGCATCCTTCGGTAGAGAGGTTCAAAAATAATAGCCGCTACGCTTGCTCCAAGAAGAGCATTTAGGTAGGGACTAATAATGAAAAGAGCTAGACCAAAAGCCCCCAAAAGAATGAATAAGAGTGAATAAACTTCGATATTTTTTCGAGAGAGCTGGCTACTCATGCGTTGTAGTGGGACGGTTGGGAAATAATTACCGAACCTCTACTAATTCTATATCAAAAAGCAAAGTTGCGTTAGGTGGGATAATATCCCCTCTTCCCGTAGCACCATAACCTAGAGCTGGTGGAACAGTTAGCCTTCTTTTCCCGCCAACCTTCATTCCTAAAAGACCCATCTCCCAGCCCTTAATTACTTCTCCAGTTCCCAGGGTTAGAATAATTGGTTTACCGGTTTTATAACTACTCTCAAATTCTTTTAGAGTATCGGCCAAAGATCCACGATAATGAACAATAACCTGGCTGCCAACTACTGCTTCCTTGCCGGTACCAATAACAACATCTTCCTTCTTAAACCCTTCCATTGTCTTAGTCTCGAGATCTTTCATCTTTGCGAGCTCGCTGGCTGCTTCTTTTTCCGCCGCTACATCCAAATTCTGATTTACAAATAAACCACCAGTCACAATCATTCCTGCCACTACTAAAAAGAGAATAGTTTTTTTCATATAGTTATTATACTTGGCGATTATACTCCATTATGAACTGATTGCAATCTCTTAGAAACGCCCCTTAGCTAGTTAAATATCTTTCGAATAATGTCTATATTCTTCTTATCCGGACCAGTATTTTCAAATCCAGGCACTTCGAGAAGCCAGCCCGTATGCCAGAGGGACTGTTCTTTAGCCAAGGCCTTGAAGCCTGAAAGGCCAATATAACCCTGCCCAATATTTTCATGTCGATCATGATTCGAAAACGCCTTCGTCTTCGAGTCGTTGATATGGAGGGCTACGATATTTTTAAGACCGATTAGCTGATCCAGCTTCTTAAGAGAAGCCTGAAGCGTTTTTGGTTCATACTTCGGAATCAGTCCCGACTCAAAAGCGTGCGCCGTATCAATACAAATCTTTAGGCGAGGTGACTTCACTTTTTCCATGATTATTGCCAGCTCTTCGGGGGTGTTGCCAATCTTCTCTCCCCCACCAGCGGCGTTCTCGAGGGTTAAAAATGTTTTTCCGGGAACTTTTTTCAAGGTTTCCTTAATAACGTGGACGGACTGGCCAAGCCAAGCCTTGGGATCGCCGTTTTTTGAACCGGTATGGAAAATAAAAGCCTCAGCCTGAATCGTGTTTGCTATTCGAAACTCCTCCTCCAGGCTCTTTCGGGATTTTTGAAGAAGTTCGGGGTTGGCTGTTCCCAGGTTTACTAAGTAGGTGCCATGAACATAAACACTTTTGACCGAGCTTGTTTTTCTTTTTTCCCAGTATCTTTTTAGAGCTTCCGGATTT
>JBBUHS010000123.1:0-6831 GCA_038055675.1 Patescibacteria group bacterium
CCTCACCGGCCTGCTTTTCACCTTTCCCTCACGGTACTTGTTCACTATCGATCATAAAAGATATTTAGCCTTAGGAGATAGTACTCCCAGATTCCCTCGAAGTTTTCTGGCCTCGAGGTACTCAAGAAAAATGGTTCGAGTAACCTCACCACAAGTGGTTCGATTGCTCTCACCATAAGTGGTTCGATTGCTCTCACCATAAAAGACTAAAAAGATTGCTTGTTTTCGCCTACGGGACTATCACCCTCTATGGTGCCGCTTTCCAGACGGCCTCGGCTAACTCGCATTTTTTTACTTTTCCTTTTCCTACGATCGCACAAATTCGAACTATGATCGAAACTGTGCGAAGGCAAGATAGCGTCTCTTTCTTACAACCCCTACGATGTAAACATTGTAGGTTTAGGCTCTTCCCGTTTCACTCGCCGCTACTCAGGGAATAACTTGTGTTCTCTCTTCCTCCGCTTACTGAGATGTTTCACTTCAGCGGGTTCGCATCTTCGCTTGCGCCAAGATAATTACAGTTTATGTAATTGGGTTACCCCATTCGGAAATTCCCGGATCATAGGTTGCTACACACCTCCCCGAGACGTATCGCCGCTACGCCGCGTCCTTCATCGCTCTTTTATGTCTAGGCATCCACCGTTTGCCCTTATCGTCCAACCATCCCAATGCTGACTTTATCCCGCCTACATCTTCTTGAGGAAAGATGGCGGGACCTCTAATAATTACTTAATTATTCTGACTACAAATTTTCAATGATCTCGCATGAGACAAAAAAACCGCTCATCCGAGCGGCACCCAAGACTTTGAAAAGCCTCGCGCAACCACTCAGGTCAACAGGTTTTCCGTAGTCTTCATACGTAGAGGCTAGTGTATGCGATGGACTAGTCATTGTCAAGAAAGGTTTTTATGTGTACTTCCTGTGTATGAAAAAGGTGTGATAAAATGGGGGTAGTAACACCCATCTCGCATAAGGAGGTTCTGCTATGGGACTGATTCGTCGATTGTTCGGCGGAAGATCAGGAAGAAATCTTCGATTCGATGGCGTGCCGGATACGCCAAGATCCGAGCCCCTACGGGAACAGGTGACCCACTTCCTCATCGGTGAGCGCCCCTGGGAGCGTGTCACCATATTCGAGTTCCGTGACCCAGCCCACCCCGAAGACGGCTACAAGGAACCGACGCCCTTCAAGCGGCAGTGCAGATGTCCGGATATGCAAGTGCAGGTCGGTGGACTCGCGAGAACACACTAGAGAAGATCAAATCTTCTCTTTTTTATTTCTAATAAACTAGAAAACCGATTTTTATTTTTCAGTACTACAAGTGACTCTCTACGGGCTTCCGCCCGTAGCATCATTGGAGATCAAGCTACACTTGGCCGTTCTTTTGAAGAATAACGGCACCCCTCCATCTACGGGCTACCGCCCGCAGTTTTATGCGGGTAATAAAAAAGGCTACGTGATTCCACGCAGCCTAAAACAACTTACCCTCCAAACACACTCTGAAGCAATCGAAGCTTCTGACGCACATCCTCGAGTCGAGCCTGGAGTTGCATCGGATGATTCGCCCACACAGATCCGGGATTGCCATTCAAGACGATCCACGGTCGAAACTGGGTGTGATCCAGTACGTCGGTAATGGCTTCGAAGAACTCTTCGGCATTGCGTTGTTCGATGATAACCGAAAAGTCTTCGCTCGTCGCGACGACGAGATGCTTCAGAACGAACAGCACTCCCTGGACGAAATAAAAATCGTCGTCAATCTTCGTCCATGGCGTGTGATGCTTGATCCGCTTTTCGCCGGAAAGAGTGGCATCTCCCGCCGTCTCTTCCGAAATCCGACTCTCGATGTCTCGAGGAGCATTCGCCAGACGTTGACTCATGCCACCCAGAAGCGAGGTGAACTGTACGATGAACTCGTTCAGGTTATCGGCTCGCGGATAGAACCGCACTTCTCCGCGCTCGAGTCGCGCTCGATACCGTTTCAAAGCCTCGATCCCCTCCTCGTACTTCTCTTCTGCGCGAGGCAGATAGAGTTTCTCGGGATCATTCGAGAAGGCCGTGAATGCGATATCACAATCCGGATCGATCGTATCCGTAGTACTCATCCGCGAGAGATGATCCCGCAGGATGCGCGTAGCGTACCGAACGGCCTCGAGCTCTCCCCGCTGAAAGTTCTGCGGATTGTCGTTCAGATTGCTGGGCCAAAAAAAGATGTCGTTCGGCATCCAGTTCTGATCCATCTCCTCGGCGACGGTGATGAGCGCATCTACGTACGCCAATCCGGGACTAGTCGGTTCCTGTACCACAAACATTCGAGAAAACCGATAGTAGTGGAACGCCCCAAAAAGGTACGTGACGACGACCACAAGCGAAACCCAGAAGGCACGATTCTTTTTCATCCCAATCTCCCTTTTTCTGCTCCTTAAAAATAAGAGCTACTGAAAAACAGTTTGCTATATTATTGAGCACTTGTCAATAAAAAAACCGCCCCGCCGAATGGCGGGGCAAGCTCCGGACTCATCCCGTAATTTTTCGAGGAGGTGTAGATGAAGTGACAATCCCCTCACAGAATTATTACCTCGCCCTGTTCCTCGAAAAATTACGGGACAAACCGCAGGCGTTTTTCAAATCCTACCGACGCGACTCTGTCTCTTCGCGCAGTTTGTTTAAGAGATGGTTGGCATAATCTTTGCCACCCAAACCAAAAGCCAAACCGCCGGCGAGTGCTATCATGGCAATGAAACCAGTAATCAAAGCATTCACTACCGTTTCCGCAACGCGAAGTTGTAAAAGTGCGGTAAAGAATCCAAAGATCACGATTGCCCACCAGGTAAGCGTTCCCAAAAACTGTGCCGAGTGCATCTTCGCTCCCATAACCGAAGCCCGGACTGCTCCCCGAAGGAAGTTTCCAATCACAACCGCGGCGAGCATTATCAAAACTGCTGCCACGACATTCGGAATGTAAGCCAAAACCTCTCGTAAGAAGAACGAGAACGAATCGAGCTGTAAGAAGTCGGAGATAACAAGAAGGAAAGCTACAATCACAAACCAGTAAACGACCCGTCCCAAAAAGTAGGCGACGCGAACTCGCAAATTGGCTCGTTCGAAGTATGGCTTCAGTCCGGCATTCTCAAAAACTTCATCAACTCGTACCGCTTCGAAAATCTTTTCTATCAGCTTGCCCAAACCGGCAGCTACGAATAAGCCGATTAAAAGAACGACCAGGGTTCCCAAGAGACTAAAGAATAGACTCAAGAAAAGTCCCCAGACGTTTGTAAAGGCCGTAGCTAAAAGCTGAGCAAAATACTGAAAGTTCTCATTTGCTACTGTTGAATTGTCCATAAAGGTTTAAGAACATCAAAAAATCTGCTCGACCTTTTCAGGTGGTAGAAATTCGACAGCATCCCTTTGGTCCCTTAAGCGGCCTAGTCGAATTTTCACTACCTGATTTCCCCGGCTCTCCCGAGGGCTTTCCTTTATTTTACTACACCTAGAAGTTAATCGGTGTGGATAAGTACGGATCTTCTTAAATGAGCTCCCCCGCTCAACTAACTAGTAACTCCCGTTCACGCAAGGTTCTGATAGAGCTGATCGGCCCACTTAGGGGAGTCAAAAAAAGAAAAGAGATATCCTTTGACTGGAAAATAAGTGGCCCGAGGGGAATTCTCTCCTACGTCAAGACTTCGGACGGGCAAGGAATACCTACCTCAGCAATGCGCCCCGATGCAACTTCTTCGTCAAATCTGAAATGGTGGACCCACCGGGAATTGAACCCGGAACTCAGCAATGCGAATGCTGCGTAATGCCGTTTTACTATGGGCCCAAAGACCCTTCGAGCTGAGCTAATCAAAGGATGGACCGTAACGAAAACCTGTCCGTTTAGTAGCCGAGGAATAGGGGTAAAATCAGGGTAAGGATTAAGAAACCGACAATAAAAACAGCGACTTTCTGTTTCATTACTTTTCGTGATGAATTTGCTCGACTCTTTTCATGCCTGCCATATCTCGTTCTAACTCAGCAATATCGGCCTGGATCGTGGCGAGCACTTCTTCTTCTGTATGAACTTCCATCTCTGTTTTCTCTACTAATTTTTTATCCTTTTTCAAACCAGAAAGAATCAAGCTATCTCCGATAAAAGCGGAGACAAAAAGTCCGACAGTGAGTAATATCACAATGCTAATCAGTAAGGAAAGAGGACCATCCCACCATGGGCCAGGCTCAATAGCATCCCAGGACTGACCAGCTAAAAGAGCGGGGCCGATACCCATTAAATAGTCAGCAGTATGCCACACGCCCCGCCAAAAAAGAACGATGCCAATGCCACCAATCAGAGCATAGAGAATCGGTTGATGACTAAGCCAACTTCGAACTCGGTCTTCAAGCTTGTCGAAAAACCTAGAAATCTTAGCGATCAGAGACATAAAATAGTAATCTTAGAATAGCATATCCTTTGAATGATGACAGTCTACTTTAAATAGGTGCGAGGTGTCACACTAGAGGAGGTCAACGACTATGTCAGAAAAGGCCTTGGGAAGCGATCGGTCTTCGCATCACTGTGTTCAGTGTAACAAAACCTGGCCAGCTAAACGCTATTCTCCCCACGACACGATCTGTGATCCGTGCAAACGATCAGCCGTCACCCTGCTCCATATCGAAAACCGGGTGCGGGAACGGGAGATGCGAGATTTTGGAATGCCTAAAAAGATCTCCGCCGTCTAGCGAGATCTTTTTTTATTCTATCTACTCTTTCAAATAAAAACTAAAACTGGTCGGGCCGGGAAGCTCACGCGCTACCTTTAGTAAAACCGTGAAAGTTTTCACCCGAAAGGGTATATCGGACGCGAGTAGTCGCGGAGATGTAGTGCGTTTTGAGTACAAAAAGACACGACCCTTTCGGGTGAAAACTGGAACTAGTCGGGCTGCCGGGAATCGAACCCGGTCTTTACGAACCCGAATCGCACGTACTACCGGTATACTACAGCCCGAAACTATAAACTGTGGATCCGACTACCTTAGACTATAGACCTTGGTCGGACTACAGCCCGTACTTTATAAAACAGCTGTTACGACCTCGCCTCTCTCATGATCTACTGTCGGATTTACAGCCCGTAATCTAGCTAATTGAATCTTACTTTCCAAAAACTGTCTAGTGATCATCGCCACTACCAGAGATAACATCTCGCTCAAGGCGGGAAAGTAGTTTTTTTAAATTTTCCTCAGCAACAGCATCCAAAGAAATTTTCAACTCTGTGGCAATTTGGGAAAGATACCACAACACATCACCAAGCTCTTTTTGAATAGCTGTTCGAGCTTCTTCTGAAACAACCCCTTCGGCATCTCGAATAATCTTTTTCACTTTTTCCGCCACTTCTCCGGACTCTCCCGAAAGTCCGAGTGTAGGGTACACAAAATTACTGCCAATATTCGGATACTTGGCGGTTCGGCGCGATTCCTTCTGGTATTCTTCGAATGTCATTTTACAAAGTATTTCTTTTTCATCTCCTCTTCCACTCCAGACTCAAATTCATCCTTCTTATTTTTCGCCTGCGCGGCCACCACACGAAGCTCATCTTCATTCAGCTTCCCCAACTCCCGAACACGCTTCTCCAGATACTCAACCAGGTTGTTCTGTGGGTTATCCAAAACATCTTCTAAAAGAATGGAAAGAATGTAACCAACTCTTGGTCCCGGAGAAATAGAAAGAAGATGCATAATATCACTTCCTGTCACTTTCAGCATTTTTGGTGAAATTGGATCGTGTTTTACTTTCTCAATCATAAAGAGAAAGTGGCGGAGTTTATATGGCACGGCCTTTGGTACTCCTGATCCAATTCGATCCGCCTCTCGTACCTTCATCAGATCGTCCACATTTTCGGGACCAACTCGAGCCAAGAAACGTCGCACGCCCGCTGCGGTCACTTCACCGACGTTATAATAGAACATATGGTAGCGGATCAGATGGGCTATGTGCTCGACCACCTCTTTACCAAAATGCAAACGGTCTAAAATCTTTAGGGTCATCTTTGCGCCCACCACTTCGTGATTATAGAAAGTGGCATTCTTCCCTTCGCCGTGTTTTGTCTTAGGTTTACCGACGTCGTGCAAAAGCGACGCCAAACGAACCTCCAAAGAGTAATTTTGTTTTACCGCATAATCGAGGGCGCGAAGATTGTGCTCGAAAACAGTATAGATATGATGCAAATTCTGACTCATCCCCAAGCCCTCTCGCAGTTCCGGCATGACATACCGAAGAAGATCAAGCTCTTCGAGAAGAAGGATCCCCGCCCCTGCCCGACTACTCATAATGATTTTTATAAACTCATCACGAATCCTCTCTTTAGCAATCATCTCCAAAAGTCCGGCCTTCTTTTCCATGGCCAACCGCGTTTCTCCGTCAATTTGAAAATCCATCTCGGAGGCAAATCGAACGGCTCGCATCAAGCGAAGGGCGTCTTCATCAAAACGCTCTTCTGCTTTCCGAACTGTTCTTATGGTTCGGTTATCAAGATCGTCTCTTCCCTGAAAAGGATCGACAAGATGAGAATTTAATACTTCTTTTCCGAGGCTTGAAAGATCGGTATCATACCGCAAGGCCATAGAATTCACGGTAAAATCACGACGAGAAAGATCCTCTTCAATCGTCTTTGCAAATCGCACCTCATCAGGATGACGCTTGTCGGTGTACTTCCCCTCTTCTCTGAAAGTTGTAACTTCGATAATTTTCAGTCGCGGATCTTCGGACTCAGTTTTTACTCCCACCGTACCAAACTGATTTTCGTAAACACTCTCCGGAAATATTTTCTGAATCTTCTCTGGCGTAGCATCAGTT
>JBBUHS010000124.1:0-3015 GCA_038055675.1 Patescibacteria group bacterium
CACTGTCCCCCCAGTCGCCCCACCAGACACGGCAAATTCCCAGATAGCCATAGGAGGCGACAATATTTCTGATCGTTTCATTTTCTTGGGCCAACCCGGTGAAATAAAAAAGAATGCCGATAAAGACAAGGAGGAAAATTATTGACCATATAAGCCTCCGGTGTTTTTGATAAAGTATTTGCCCCATTGGCTTACGGTAAGTTGGCAGCAGATTTTTTGAGCGAATCAGTGACGGAAAATGTTCCTTTAATTGGATAGTTTTGCCAATGATCGGAGCTCAGTTGTTCAACTGCCACGAAAATACCATTGGCAGAGATACCATCGCCACTTTTCAAATCAGGTACCATTTGAGACATCGGACTGAAGTCTAGTGCGTAGTAATATCCATCATTAGTCTTGAGGCCAGAGGCGCATTCATCGGTTTGCGGCCCAGTTGTGTCTTTGTGAGGCAAACACAAATACTCACCACTTAAGGAAATTCTTTTTGGAGTGTCGGCAATATGGATACTTGTAACACTAATAATGCCAATGCTTTGGTACATCAAACTAGTTTTTTGAATAAATATACCCTCCACTTCAACTAAAACATCCATCGGGGCAGCAGATATATTTTTGTATCCTGGATCAACATCATTCAGTGTATAGTAGATTCCTTTTTCATCTTGCAGTCCGTAAGCACACTCAAGCGTTTGTGGTCCCTCGGTATTCAGGTGGGGGAGGCAGACAATCATACCGCGAATAGTCACTGGGCCATTTTGTGGAGTAATTGAAATCGGATTTGGATTCGGTGTGTCAGTTTCTTGTGGTGCTGTATATATAAGAAAGCCAAGGCCAACTAGTAAGCCGATAGCAAATATACTAGCCAAGATTACTTTGCGTTTTGAGTAGTGCGGCATCATACTCTTATCCTATTCTTTTCTTTGTTTTAATCAAATCAAGTTTTTTATTTCTTTTCCAGCTTTTAATTTCCGCTTCTCGCCTTAGGGCTACGCTTCGGGTTGGATGTTTCTCGGTATAGACAATCTTTTTCACCTGATGGGCACGGGTGTAGTGCCCACCCTTCTGAGTCTGGTGTTCCTTGAGTCGACGATCAAGATCGGTTGTAATTCCGGTATAGATAGTTTTGTCCTTGCACTCAGCAAGGTAGACAAAGTACATAACTAGTTTTTCTTTTTCTCTAAATACTTTCTACCTTTTAGTTTTTCTGGTAGGAAATCTTTTGTAGTGTAGGCTTCGTAGCCTTTGCCGTAGTTGAGATTCTTCATGAGTTTGGTCGGGGCATTTCTAATTTCTAAAGGAACTGGCAGATTGCCAAACTTTTTTACATCATCGAGTGCTTCGAAATAAGCGTGATATACACTTTTGTCTTTAGGGGCTACTGCTAGATAAACGGTGCCGTGGGCTAGATTTATGGCCGCTTCCGGCATACCAATCACATCCACAGCCTGAAACACCTCGTTCGCTACTACAAGCGCGGTCGGCTGAGCCATGCCAATATCTTCCGATGCGAATATCACCATCCGTCTTGCGATAAACTTCGGGTCCTCTCCAGACTCAAGCATTCGGGCGAGATAGTAAAGAGCGGCATCAGGCTGGCTGGCGCGCATACTTTTAATGTAGGCACTAATGACGTTATAGTGTTCCTCACCTTTTTTATCAAAACGCAGGAACTTATTTTGGACAGTATTTTTAAGAGCTTCGAGGTCAATCTTTTTATATAATTTGGTAGCGTTCTCGAGTACCCCAATAGCCTGCCTGGCATCGCCGTTTGCCATCCGAATCAGCCACTCTCGAGCTTCCTTATTCACTTTGATTTTTGTCCGATCAATTATTTTTCCCATTTCCATATCAGTAAATTCATTCAAAACAAAAACACGGCAACGCGAAAGAAGAGCGGGAATAATCTCAAAGCTGGGGTTTTCGGTAGTTGCGCCAATCAGAACGATATCGCCTCGTTCGACGTAGGGAAGCAAAAAATCCTGTTGAGCCTTGTTGAACCGGTGGATTTCATCGAGGAATAAAACTTTTGGTACAGAGAAAAGATTATTCTTTTGCTCTATAATCTTTCTGATATCTTCTTTTCCCGCCGAAACCGCCGAGAGCTCGTAGAAATTAGCTTTCAGAGAATTCGCGTAGATTTTAGCTAAGGTCGTTTTTCCCACACCCGGCGGACCCCACAAAATAAAAGGAAAGACGTGGCCTTCTTTGATCGCTATATATAAAGGTTTGTTGGGGCCTACGAGGTGTTCCTGGCCGACAAACTCCTCAAGTTTCTGGGGTCTGATTTGAGAGGCTAAAGGTTCCATACCCTCCATTATACACGGATGAGAATGAAGTCTATCTTAACGAAAGGTCACCGAACCACGATCAAATTTCAGATCTAAATATGTTCTTCCTTAGAGGTGAAGTGGTAGTTTTGAATATCGCTCAACATTTTTATAAAATCACCTTCCTCCGATCCTTCGCAGTACATCGACTCCTGGGTTCACAAGGTCTTCCTGAATCGTTGGGACTTCGTCTGTTTCGTTCTGGGACTTTTTTTTATCTCTTTTCCCAGGCGAGGATTTCTTTTTTTCTTTTTAATCTCCAGCGGTATCCGCCGAGACCACCTTCAGAATTCAATACGCGGTGACAGGGAATTAAAAACGCAATTGGATTTTTACCGCAGGCAGTGCCAACTGCTCGAACGGCTTTCGGTGAGCCGATTTTCCGAGCAATCTCGGCGTAACTTCTTGTTTCTCCTTTTGGTATAGCCCGGAGTGCTTTCCAAACTTTCATCTGAAAATCGGTGCCCTTTAGAAAGAAGGGAATATTTTTATTATTTTGACGAGCGGAAAAAATCTTTTGAATATAAGAATGGGCCTTTTTACTATCGCGGATGATTTTTACATCAGGCCAGGTTTCCCGAATAATTTTTACTGCCCGACTTTCGTTTTTAGTTTCCAGGAATGATAGGGTGGAGATGCCGCGTTCTGTAATCCCAATCAAACACCAGCCAAAGGGAGATGGGTGGAT
>JBBUHS010000125.1:0-4180 GCA_038055675.1 Patescibacteria group bacterium
CTTAATCGCCTTCGGCGACGACAGTGTGGGAGAGCTTGAAGGAGCACATGTTTCCTTCGAACAGATATCGATGCTCTCGACGAAAGAAATTGAAGATCATCGCATCGGTGGATCACCGATTGAACAGTCGACTCGCTACGTTTTTTACGACGAGAAGGATGATCTGGGTTGGCGCTACTTGCGTCATCCATCGCTCATCGACGCTTCGTTTGGTGCCGAGTACGTTCGAACGATGGATGCGATCTTCGAGATCTACGTCGGGTTGATCGAGCCGATGAAAAAGTATTTCGGAGAGCTGTATCCGATCGACACGGCTGAGTATGACATCCGAGATACGAAGGCGGGAAAGCAGCATCTCGCTGACCTCACCGACGAAAAAGAACAGAAGGCTTTCCGGATTACTTACAATAACGATCTTCGGACGAGAGCCTGCGATGCGCTCCGCGCAATCCTGCCGCTTGCGACGCTCACCAACGTGGGAGTTCATGGCAACGGCCGCTTCTTTCAGGGCGTAATCACCCATCTGTTGTCGTCCGATATCCCTGAGGCCGTCACTATCGGCGAAGGGGCTTTCACTGCCACGAGCAAGGTAATTCCGCAGTATGTTCGTCGTGCTCAGCGGGACGAGTATCGGATTGTGAATCGCACTGCCATGTTCACCTTGGCCCAGAAACTTCTCGGTAAGGAAGCCCTGATTACTCACACCGGACCGGAAGCCACTCTTCTGCCGGACATCGATCGTGATGTGGCGACCATTGCTGCCATGCTCTATCCGTACAGCAATATGTCTATTTACGCTCTTCGAGATCTAGTCGTAGGTTTTTCAGATGAGCAGCGGATGGAGGTGGTGAAGACCTATGTCGGTAACCGCCGCACTCGTCGTGATCGTCCAGGACGAGCCTTGGAAGACGGCTATCCCTACGCCTTCGACTTTGTGACCAACTGGGGTGTCTACAAAGATTTGATGCGCCATCGGACTAACACCCAGCAGCGTCAGATCTTCACTACCCAGCTTGGATTTCACATGCCCCAAGAGATCGTAGCCGCGGGTTTCGAAGTCGAAGTTCTGAAGGCCGTGGCACTTTCTGGTAAGCTCTACGATCTGATCGCAGAGAAGAGTCCCGTGCTGGCTCAGTATGCTGTTTTGCATGGGCACTTTGTCCGCTGGTCTATGGGACTCAATGATCGCGAAGCTGAACATCTGATCGAGCTTCGTACCACCCCTCAAGGACACGCCAACTATCGAGTAGTGGGACAGATGATGTACCAGGAGATTGCCAAGCGGTCTCCGTGGCGAGCTAAGCTCTTACTTGGCTTCGTTGATCTGAACACCTATACCTCAGCTCGGGGAGATGCCGAAGCCCGACAACGAGCTAAGGAGCAGAAACTCGAAGAAAAAGAAGGAGGTTCCAATCAGCCCTAACAGGCTGATATTAATTTTTCAACATCACCTCATCGAGACACTTCCTCAGAGAACCTTGCGGACTGCGACGGCAGGAGCAGAGGAAGAATGTTAGCAAACATTCTATCCGTGTTCTCCGAAGGAAGAGTCGAGACCCGTTGACACTGCCTTATATTTATGTAGAATGAACCTCATCGAAAGCATACGCTTTTGGACCTCCTACCATAGATACAAATCGAATTAACAATCAAATAACGGCACTGGAACTGCGCGTTGTGGACAGTCAGGGAGAAGCCCTCGGCGTAATGGCGCGGGCAGCGGCTCTCGATCTAGCCCGAGAGCAGGGCCTCGATCTCATCGAGGTAGCCCCAAACGCCAAGCCTCCGGTCGCCCGCTTGATGAGTTTCGATAAGTATCGTTATGAAAGGGATAAAGCAGCTAAGAAGGAGCGACAGGGTCAGAAGACCAGCACCCTGAAGCAGGTTCAGATCAGCGTTCGAATGGCCCAGAATGACTTGCAGGTGAAGTTGAAGCGAACCATCGAATTTTTAGAAGAAGGCCATCCGGTAGAAATTCGCATGCGCCTCCGAGGCCGAGAGAAAGGGAATAGGGACTGGGCCAAAGAGAAGTTGCAGGCTTATCTGGCGTTAATCGAACTGCCGTATAAGTTCATTAGCGACATCAAGGCGAATGGCAATGGATTCGGAACCACTATCGTAAGCACTACACCAAAAAAACCATGAGAAAAAGCGGAACCAAAAGAATCAGGATTACGAAAAACGGCAAAGTTATTCGCCGGCCAATGGCTGCCGGTCACAACCGCACCCGGAAGTCTACCAATCTGATTCGTAGTAAAAAGAAGGGAAAAGGCTTAAACTATCCCAAAAAGAAAATTATAAGTTACTAATTCCTAACCACTAAATTCTAACTACTATTTCAAATGCCACGAGTTAAACGAGGAACAACCGCTCACAAGAAGCGCGAAAAAGTTTTAAAGAGAACCAAGGGTTATCGCTGGGGACGTAAGTCCAAGGAGCGAGCCGCTAAGGAAGCTCTTCTTCACGCCGAGTCTCGTATGTTCCGAGGTCGTAAGGAGAAAAAGAGAACCTTCCGAATGTTGTGGAATGTCCGCATTGGTGCCGCTTCGACTGCAAAAGGAATTTCCTATAGCAAACTGATTGGAGCTCTGAAGAAAAGCGAAATTCTCTTAGACAGAAAGATACTAGCCATGTTGGCCAAGGAGCATCCAGAAGCCTTCCAGGCAGTAGTTGAAAAAGCAGGACTCGTGAAGTAGTAAAATAAAAAATACCCCGAATGGGGTATTTTTTATTGAGGACGCTGAGGGGGAGGATTCTGATTTCCTGGGCGTCGACTAAACTGAGGATGAGGATGTGGTCGGCGGTTTGGTGGTCCCTGCATTGGTCTTCGTGGCGAGCCACTTCTTGGTATATTGTGGTTTGGTCGGGGAGGGTTTTTTGGATTTCGCGGATTACTTGGTCCTCGGAGAAAATCGTGAGCCTGCTTCAAGACTTTTCTTGTTTCAGCATAGCGGCGGAGAATCTTCATTGCATCCGAATAAAGAAACCAGGCGTAGCCACTATGTTCTCGGAGAGAGATCAAAACTCGCGGTTGTTTGGTTTCGGCAAGATAGAGGATAACGGTGTCGTAGATTTTTTCGGTAGCACTATAGAAGTGAAACTTTTCATATGCCTTAAACCCGGGGAGAATGTGGAGCTCGTTTTTCTTAAGACCCGTTTCTTCTTCGGCTTCTCGGAAGGCGGTATCAAGACTTTCCTCACCTTCTTCGAAATGTCCTTTAGGAAAATTCCAGTACTCACCTCGCTTATAGAGAAGGAGATATTTAACCCCTTCTTCGGTTCGGCGAAAAATGACAAAACCAGCTACAGTTTGTTTTTTGACAGTCCTCTCCTTTTTATCAGGATTTTTAAGCATTAATGGGATGCCTCCATTGTAGCATGTTTATTGGGGACGGGAAGAAGATAAAAAAAGACCCTTTTCAGGGTCTTAGAAAATGACTTTTTGTTTTTTATTACTTCGTGAATATAATAGTTTCTCCTTCGAGAGCGGCGTGTATAACATCTCCGGCCTCGAACGAATTTTCGAGCATAGCCCTTGCGAGCGGTGCCCGGATGTGTTCCTCAATAGCTTGGCGAAGCGGGCGAGCCCCAAAAGCTGGATCGTATCCCAGTTCAGCAATTTTATTTATTACCGCCTCATCGAACTCTAAAGTAAACTCTTTCTTTTTTAATCCGGCCGCAAAAGCTTTTAACTCGTAGTGGGCCACTTGTTTAATATCCTCAGATGAGAGATTTTTAAACACAATGATTTTTGAGAAGCGATTCAAAAGCTCGGGAGAAAAAACATCGGTCAGAGATGATTTGAAGTGTTCGGAAATTTCCGCAATTGTTTTTCCGGCTTCCAGTGCAGTTTGAATCTCTCTCGAGTGGGCATTCGAGGTGGCGATGATAATCGTGTTTTCAAAGCTCACCGTTCGACCAAGGCCGTCGGTCAAGCGTCCCTCGTCTAATACTTGGAGGAAGAGGTGGAGAATATCGGGGAAAGCTTTTTCGAACTCATCAAGAAGAATAACGCTTCGCGGTTTTTCTCGGACGGCTTCGGTTAGAGCACCGAGGATTGTTCCATCAGGAGAGCCGATAAACTGCAAAAAACTTTTCTTATCCTGATACTCGCTCATATCAAAACGGATCATCAGCTCACCAGAACCAAACTGTAGTTCAGCGATTAGTTTTGAAAGAG
>JBBUHS010000125.1:4190-5282 GCA_038055675.1 Patescibacteria group bacterium
AAGAGCGGTTTTCCCAACACCAGTTGGGCCAATAAAAAGAAAGGAAGCGATTGGTCCTTCGCCGCGAGTGAGTCCACTTCGATACTCCCGGAGGGCATCGGCAATTGCTTTTACCGCTTCTTCTTGGTCAACAAACCGTTCGTGAATAATTTCTTCAAGATGAAGGAGGGTTTCCGCTTCTTCTTTTTCTGGTCGGTGAATTGGCATATGAGTTTTCTTTTCTGCAACTGCAACCACATCTTCAGGAGTAAGATTCTTCTTTCCCGCTTGCCTGGCCTCTCCGAGACTTTCCTTTAAAAGTTCCAAGGCACTTCCGGGAAGTGGCCGGTGGCTCAAGTACTGTTTGGCAAGAACAACTGCTTTTTTAAGAGCGCTGACACTCACTGTTACCTTGAGGGACTCCTCGAGGATTTTTGCTTCTTTGGTCAAAATGGTAAATGCTTCATCGGCAGAAACTTCTTTCACGGTAATTTTTTCAAAGTAAGCTAGGATATCGCTTCGAGGTTCGATTAACTGCTTAAATTCCTGGGGGTAGCTGGAGCCAATAACAGGCAAGGCATCTTTTTCAAAAAGAGCAGTGAAGACATCAGCAGCTGAGAGATGTCCTACTCCTGAAGTTCGGAGTAGGTTGTGGAGCTCGGGAATATATAAAATAATATTTCCTGCAGACAAACTTTCAGCAATAATTTTTTCTAATCGTCCCTGAAGTTCCTCTGGGGAAACATTAGCTACTGCACTCGTCAGGTGAAGCTGGATGATGCGTCTGTCGGTAAGGGGCTGGGACACGCGGTCATTCACAATTTCTGAAGCCAGGTGCTCGACAAGGGCATTTTTCCCAATGCCAGCTTCTCCTACTAAGAGAGCATTAGGGTTCATTGCTCCGGAAAGAGTTTTCACGAGCATTTCGTATTCCTCTGTATGGCCAATAAGATTTCCGATGAGGCCCTCGCTGGCTAGTTCGGTGAGGTCAGTTGAAAACCTGTCGAGTGTTGGCGTTTCTCGGCTGGTCCAGGAGCGATTCATAACGCCACGCTTTGATTCAAATCGACGGCTCGGAGTGCTGTGTGGAGGAACCTTGGTTTGGCTAAGGAG
>JBBUHS010000126.1:0-1645 GCA_038055675.1 Patescibacteria group bacterium
ACCACTATGGGGGATTTGGAGATATTCTTGATCGTTATGAGGTAGGAGCATTTATTGTAAACGGGCGGACCCCAAGCGCAGACTCTTTACCCTGGAGTACCCTTATGAAAAAGATAAAAGACAAAAGTATTCCGGTGATAACCGTGAGGCGAGGAGATCAAATTACCCAATCTGGAAACAGTATTTACATCATTTCACCGGATCAGAATTTTAGAGAGAGTGGCGAGTTGAATGACACCGGCATCGTCCAATTCGTAAAGACAACCAGCACCTCGCTTCTTCTTACGGCTGACGTAGGATTCGATGTTGAGCAGTATCTTCTTTCATCGGGTTTACCGAGAGTTGATATTTTGAAAGTTGGGCATCATGGATCCAAGTATTCTTCCTCAGAAGACTTTTTAAGAACGATCCTTCCTAAGGTCGCGGTGATTAGTGTAGGGGAGAATCGTTATGGTCACCCCGCTCCCGAGGCGGTAAGCCGACTGAGGGGTATAGTGGGAGAAAATATCTTCGACACAAAACGGTATGGTACGATTACCATTTCTTTGCGTGAAGGTAGTTTAAAAATCAAAACTGATCGAGATGACGGAAGGTAAGATTTGCGGCCAGCCAAGATATTTCCTATGCTAAAATCAGTGAAAAGTATCATCTACCGCTTGGATCGAGAACTTATCACTGCGATGAAAATAGCGAGTATGCCCCTCGCTCGCTTCGCCATATTTATTATTTATGCTTGGTTTGGAATCCTGAAGGTTATTGGTGCTAGTCCGGCCAACCCAATAGTTAAAGCGCTACTCGAAAAGACTCTGCCATTTTTGACCTTCGAACAGTTTATTATCACCTTCGGATTGTTTGAGGTGGCAATCGGACTCTTATTTTTATTTCCAAAACTAGATCGTCTAGCCGTACTCCTTCTTGTTCCACACCTCATAACCACAGTTATGCCACTCCTGCTCCTTCCAGGAACGACCTGGCAAGGATTTTTAGTTCCTACGATAGAGGGTCAGTATATTATCAAAAATATTCTTATTGTTGCGCTTGTGTTCAGTTTGGCAGCTCATCTGAAGCCGCTCGAAGAGAGGGATTAGCTGAGAGATTCCAGATCAAGCGTCTGATCGATTCGGATTTGTTTTACAAATTCCGGAACGTGGCTTACAAGGATCATGGCTCCTTCGTATGTATCGAGTGCCTCAGCGATAACCGGAATATGTCGGAAGTTCATATGGTTCGTTGGTTCATCAAGAATTAAAAGACCTGGCTTCTGGAGAACTAAGCGGGCAAAAGAGAGGAGCCCCTTCTGTCCCTCGGATAGGTCTCCGATTTTTGTTTTTAGTATTTGGGTATTTAAGAGAAAGCCAGCCGCCACCGATCGCATCTCTTCTTCGCTTATGTTTTTGCTGATATCAGAAAGAGATTCGTACGTGCTTTGATTAAAGTTAAGAGTTCGGAAGTCCTGTCTAAAGTAGCCAATGGTCACACCCTCGGTCACCATGACACCCGTTGCGGTGCCGTTCACGATTGATTCGAGGAGTGTAGTTTTGCCGATACCATTTGGTCCTAAAAGGAGAAGATGCTCTTTTTTACGGAGTGATAGGGATAGTTTTTTAGTTACCGGCTTATGATTTTTGAGTAGAGATAGGCTGGT
>JBBUHS010000127.1:0-3780 GCA_038055675.1 Patescibacteria group bacterium
CGAAAATTGCCGGGAGAAGTCTACAGTTCGATAGATGTTATCAACTATCTCTTTCGTGATCAGATGGAGAACCCTGGTTACACTACTCACTTTTGGGCCTATGACAAAGATTCCCTGACAAAACTTTTAGCTTCAAGTGGTTTTCGAAATGTTCGAGAAGCGACCTTTGACGATCGTTATTGCAATCCGCGACGGAGATTCTATACTCTATACGTCGAAGCAAAAAAGTAAAACCAGTTAATATGTTCGAAGTAGAATTTCGTTCCAAGTTTAATGAAGAGACTTATCATCGAGTAAAAGAATATCTAGACCAACACGCCCAAATTCTTGGAGAAGATGACAAAGATGCCTATTACTATATTTTTACCGATAAATTATTAAAGGTAGTTCACAATGTTTCAAAAAAAACAGCCAAGATATCTTTAAAGCTGAATCGTATCGGAGAGGGATCTGTTTTCCCCGAGATCGAATTTTACTTTCCAGAACAGGAGTTTCAAACAGCTTGTGAACTTTTCAAGCTTTTGAATTTGCCGGCGAAGGTTATGTATGGTCCCCAGAAGAGGATTAACTACCTATATCAAGATTGTGAGATTGCCCTGAAGTTTAGTGATGCGTGGGGGTATCACCTTGAAATTGAGCAGGTTGTAGATTCGCTGGATAAGAAATCCGTGGTAGAGGCGCAAATTCGGACGGTTAGTGCAGAGTTGGGTATTTCTTTAATGACCGAAGAAGAATTGAAAGAGTTTACTAGGAAGGCTGAAAGTAAGGCTTGATTTTAAAAAAGAATGAGTTTGCGTCAAGATTTATTAGAAAAAAAGAAACCGACCCACCAGTTTCACGATTCCGATTCTCTTGATTGGATTGATAGTCATCGGCCAAGAAACATATCGTCAGATCCCATTTCTTCTAGTGTGGACAAACTTATTTTAGGATTTGAGCCGTGGAAAAAGGGGAAAAATATGAAGTTTCAAAACAGTGCAATTCAAAACGGAATTCATGGGTTTCGGCATGGATGTCGGGTAGCAATCCAAGCATTAATCTTGGGGTATAATCATTATCAACTCTCCCAGGATGAGTTGGAGGCGGTTATGTTCGCCGGTTTGATTCATGATTGTAGGCGAATGAACGATAATTCCGACCCCCACCACGGTAGGCGAGTTGCCCTTTGGTTAAAAAATAATAAGAGAGTTTTGCCAGCTCGCCTCAGTGTTTTTTTGCCAGCTATTAGCTTTGCTATTGCAGTTCATAGCGATTCATACGAGCACATTAAAAAAATGCAGCAGTATCAAAGATTTAAATTATTTGTCGATATTTTAAAAACGGCTGACGGCTTGGATAGATATAGATTTCCTCGATCAGATTGGTGGTTTTCCTCAAAATTCGTTATGTTGAAACCATCAACCCAAGAGCGATCACTGGCGTTCGATATGGTACTTAAGAGTGAGTATCATTATCTCAGGAGCGGAAAAAATAAAGATTCTATACAAAAAGCTTGGATAACTTTAAAAAGAAAATAGCTCTCATTCGAGAGCTACGATATTAAAGAGGTTGTTTCGAAATTCGAATTCTTCTCCAACGACCCTACTCATCATGGCCTGAGCCAGAGGGGAGGCATAGGAAATTGTTGGCGTCGGATGATTCGCGAAAATCATAAAACTACCTATCTTGAAAGACCTTCCGTCACTCAGAGTGACGGTTGCTCCTATCTGGACTCTCTGGAAAGGACCGCGGGGATGAACCACCTCAGCTTTGCCTATGGCTCGCTCTAGATCGTTTAATCTTTGAACGACGATCCCCCTGGCATAGTATATGGATTCCTGACAGGCATCGTCGTGCCCCATATTTTCGGAGCTTTGTGCGGCAGCTTCCCCCTGCTCTCTGCCGAGTTCCGTCAGCTTCCGGTGAAGGGCGTCGATTTGCGTTCTTAGAGCCACAATGTCTTCTGGGAGAAAATAGCACTTCATCTGCCCCTACTCCTTTTTAGATATTTTCTATATTTTAGAAAACCACAATACATTTTATTTGTCAATTTTATTTAGCCTGATTTCAAGTGTGAAAAAGCCAATTAAATATCTCTTGAGGGTGGGTTCATCCAGTCTTTATTGACATTCTGAGGGCTTTTTCATACAATCTACCCCACGTATGCCTACTGTCACACAGCTTGTAAAGCGGGGAAGAACGTCGGCCAAATCCAAGTCAAAATCGCCGGCGCTTTCTTATTATTTCAACACGATCCAAAACCGACGAGTGGATTCCGCCTCGCCATTTAAGCGCGGTGTTTGTTTGAAGGTTTTCACTCAGACCCCAAAGAAGCCAAACTCGGCTTTGCGTAAAGTAGCCCGTGTTCGTCTCACAAACGGTATGGAAGTTTCAGCCTACATCCCAGGAATCGGCCACAACCTTCAGGAGCACTCTGTGGTTGTTATCCGCGGCGGTCGCGTTAAGGACTTGCCAGGTGTTCGCTATCACATCGTCCGTGGCGTTTTGGATACTGCCGGTGTCGAGAATCGCAAACAGCAGCGCTCGAAGTACGGTGCAAAAATAGCTAAAGCCAAAAAGTAAACCATGAGAAAGAAACGCGTCTACAAGAAACATTTTCGTCCTGATCCAGAGTTCAGTCGCATTGATGTCGGTCGTTTCATTAACTACATCATGCAGGATGGAAAGCGAAGCACTGCCGAGAAAGTTTTTTATGATGCTTTGAAGGAAGCCGAGAAGCAGACTAAAGAAAAGGGAATTGAAGTCTTTGAGAAGGCTTTGGAGAATGCCGCTCCGATGATCGAGGTGGTTTCTAGGCGTGTTGGTGGTGCAAACTATCAGGTACCGATGGAAGTTACTCCAGAGAGAAAATTCGTGCTTGCCAGCCGTTGGATTATCGGTGCAGCCCGCTCGAAGAAGGGTAAGCCAATGTCTCGCAAGTTGGCCGAAGAGTTTATTGCCGCTAACAAAAACGAAGGTGCGGCTATCAAGAAGAAGCAGGACACTCATCGCATGGCCGAAGCGAACCGAGCTTTTGCTCACTTTGCCCGCCGGTAGTTTTTCTCTAATATGCCCAATCGTTTTGAAGAAACAGCCGATTCCGGTGGAGATCAAAAGAAGCCTAGTGCTCGGCAAGAACGGAACGCTCGGCTTGAGATGGAAGATAACTTAAATAGAGAGGTCATAGATTTCATCTCTTCTTACGAAGCCGAGATGGTTGAAACACCTCCCGGAGTTAATCGAAAAGAATTCTTTAAAAAGAAACTATGGGACTTGTGGGTAGAGCCATTTTTTGAGTACGAAGATCTGATTCGAGAAATAAACGAAGAGGCTCCGAGCAAAACAAAAACGAAAGAAGGTGTTCACGAGCTAGATGAGAAACGGAAAGAAGCCGAAGAACATTTCTCTCGGTTGCCAGGATGGAAGAATCAAAAGACTGATAAAGAAAAAATCACTTATCTGCGACGAGTAGCTAAAACAATAGTACTGTACTAAATTATTATGCCCCGTAAATATCCATTAGAACGAATCAGAAACTTCGGTATTATTGCTCACATCGACGCTGGTAAAACAACCGTTTCCGAGCGTATTCTTTTTTATACTGGTGTGTCTCACAAAATTGGTGAAGTGCATGAAGGGGATACTGTCATGGACTGGATGGAGCAGGAACGTGAGCGCGGCATTACGATCACTTCGGCTGCCACGACTGCTTTCTGGACCCCAACATATAAAAAGGGAGATAAAAATGCTGAGTGTCAGCTGAACCTGATTGATACTCCAGGACACATTGACTTCACCGCC
>JBBUHS010000128.1:0-2003 GCA_038055675.1 Patescibacteria group bacterium
ATTCGCATCAAATTTGCTGATGAAAATGGCAAGGTGACTGGCGGACACATGGTTACAGTCGTCGGTGTGCATATCGATGGCGACAACGTCTATATTGACATTAATGATCCAAAAACACCGGCCGGAACAGAAACTTATCGCGTTGAAGGAAATGTGATTGAAAACTATCCTTATGAGGGTATTGCGGTTTTGAGTTGGGGTTTCGTACAGCGCTGGGAAGAGACACCAACCGGCCAAGCCCTGGAGACGATGACGGATGTCGAAGTGCGGGGCATTAAAAGTGCCGTTGGAGAAAAAGAAAAAATAAAAGTGTTGGTGTACCAGGGGAAACACATTCCACTCTCCGGTGTGCATTTGGGCACCGGACCGGAGTGTAAAAAGAATAGCAAGGAGATGCCGCACTGGCATGCGAACGCTGGCGGGAAGGCACCCGCACTGGATGGCTCAACGGTTCGGGATCCAAGCTCGGGCGGGTGCGGTTATGGCATGGCCATTAATGTTCCCGTAATCAACGTAGATATTCCATAATGTTTTTTGAGGAGCTAGTTTTTTATTTTGAATACTTCGACGGTTAGAAAAATTCAATATGTTTTAAAAATAAGTCGCCGGGCGCGGTTGATGCGGCTTTCCATTCATCCCGATGGGAGTGTAGTCGTAACCGCGCCACCGCTTTTTAATCAGAAGCGGATTGAGAAATTTATTGAAAACTATACCGACTGGATAGAAAAGAAGATTCGGCAAGTGAGGAAGCGGACTCTCATTTGGGGAGATAAAAAAGAAATTCTCCGATATAAAAAACAAGCGTGTGTTTTTGTGGAAGAGCGATGTGCTTACTTTGGAAAAATTTATGGTGTAAAACCAGGAAGAATAAGTATCAGGGCACAGAAGTCGCGGTGGGGGAGCTGTTCGCGGAGAGGGAATTTAAGTTTTAATTATCAGATTATTCTTTTACCTCGGAACTTGGCTGATCAGGCGATTGTTCATGAGTTATGTCATCTCATAGAGTTTAATCACTCGAAGAAGTTTTGGAGTTTAGTCGAGAAGGCGATTCCGGACTATCTCGCTAATCGTCGGGAGCTCAAAAATATTTCTGTGCATATGAGATAAAAAATACCCCGTATGGATCGGGGTATTTTTCAGAAACGGTTAGCGCTTATTACTTATTCAGTTCAGCTCTGGTTCCGGGACCAACATTTCCGAGAGGAGTGAGACCGCGCTTTGCCTGGTAAGCCTTCACTGATTTTTCGGTGGCTGGCCCAAAGTATCCAGTGATCTCACCAGAGTAGACACCTTCCACCAAAAGTCGCTTCTGGAGTTCAGTTACTTCATTTCCGCTGTTTCCTAAGGAGAGAGGGACAGTGAATCTATACGAGTTTACGGTGCCGAGGTTCATGCCAGCCCCGACGCTCGGGGTGTTTGTGGTGGTATTAGTAGAGCCAAAGTTGCTGTTAATAAGATTCTGGATACTGATTTTTAGTTGAGCGAGCTGGCTACTAAACTGTAACAACTGGCTCTCCATGTTTTGAATCTGAGTTAAAAGACTAAGAGCAAAGCTTGCAGGGATACTATTCGTACTTACTGTTGTGTTGGTAGTGGTGTTGGAAGTTGTTGCTTCGGTGATATTTACCGTTAACGAACTACAAGGGCCTGATGAACTACAAACACCAATGATGGCCGAACCAACTACTTTGCCAGAAAGAGTGAGGGTGTTACCACTTACGGCCGCATGAAGGGAGTTTGGATTTGAGTTAGTGGAGAGACTGTAAATGTTTGATCCGCCAGAAATGTTGATGTTCAGTATCTGTCCGATAGTAATCGAAGGATTCATCTGGCTGAAGCTTGGAGCGCCAGAGCTTCCTCCGGCCGTTGTTGTGATTGAGAGGGTATTACATCCGCCGGTTTGCTGACATGCGGTAATACTGGTGCTTCCCACGCCAACACCTGCCACCGATAGTGAACTACCGTTTAGTGAGGCAGAGGCAATGGTTGGGTTTGCTCCTGAG
>JBBUHS010000129.1:0-574 GCA_038055675.1 Patescibacteria group bacterium
AATTGGGAGGACAATAGGCGGTCCTATTCCAGACATTAATAGTGTTAATGAAATATGTCTGCCCCAGATCAACTTCCCACCAGTCCTGAGTCTGGGAATTGGTATGAGCAACTGAACCGTTCCAAAAATCTCCATCTGTGTTGCCATCAACCGCTCGGGAGGCAGGGGCAGGTGGTGATGGCCAGGTTGATATTTGAGAGGCGGTCTTTCCAAGCGCGAGATTTGATTCTGGGTCTAGTAAGATAAGGCCACTCGAAGCTATCCGAATAATAGAAAACTGGGAAGGATTGCTCACTGCATATATACGAATCGAGGTAGAGGCACTGGCCTTGCCATCAAGTTTATTAAAAATCACATCCTTACTGTCTCCCATAAAGGTGGACGTATCAAATCTGAGCGTACCTGGAAAAGGTACAAAGATGGTGATGCTCGAAGAGGAGTATGTGCCTGAGAATAGCGCAAAAAAGGAACTGGTGGGTGAGGTAGCCTGAAAATGAACTCCCCAGGAGACTCCCTGGTTCTGTCCGATGGAACGCGCGCCGGCCTCACGGAGGACAGAAACCATTTTAAGTTT
>JBBUHS010000129.1:584-2768 GCA_038055675.1 Patescibacteria group bacterium
AGTTTCGTGCTCGCCAGATCACGACCTGGTTTCTGCTGTCCATAATTTACGACTACAAGAAGGCTGATGCCGGAAACAATAGCCAGCGTGAGTAAAAGCTCAATAAAGGTGAACCCTCCTCGACCGATTTTTTTCTTAGGCACCGACATTAGTAGAAAGCTGGTAGACCGGAATAATAATTGAGAGAGCAACTGTTCCGACGATAAATCCCATAAAGAGAAGTAGTACCGGTTCAATAATGGAAACAATAGCCTTAATGGATGCCTCGGCATTTGAGCGGTAAAAATCACCAAGTGTACCAAGCATTTCCTCAAGATGACCGGCTTTGTCCGAGATGGCAATCAAATTTGTAACCACACGGGGCAAAACTGCTTCTTTTCGAAACGCCTCACCAATCGTCAGTCCTTTAGCCAAACCCTCGTCAGCTACTCTTAGGATACTTTCTCTTAGTTCGCGAGAACCCACCGCGTCGGCCGTAATTCTCATGGCGGGGATAATTGTCACTCCGGCTCGAGTTAGGTCTGAGAGCGTTGAAGAGAATCGCTGGATGGCAAGATCTTGATATACCCTTTTCAAAATGGGCAGGCGACGAAAAGTCTGATCGCTGATTCTTCTTCCCAAATCGTTTTTAAAAAAGAAGTAAAAACTACCGGATAAGAAAAGAACTGAAAATCCGGCAAGAGTAACAAGATTGTTATTGATGAAAGATCCAAAACCGAAAACGAGAGCAGAAAACCAAGGAGGTTCAATACCGCTGTCGGTAAATACTTGGGCAATTTTTGGCAGAGCAAAAACTACAACACCCAAGAAGATCATAATGGAGAAAACAAGTAAGAGGACGGGGTAGATGAGAGCGGCTCGAATCTTGTTTCTCATCTCTGCCTCCTGAGCAAGCGAGGTGGCCAGATTCTCAAACGTCTCCTGAAGATTACCAGCTGTTTCAGCGGCTTTAATCAGATTTATAAAGACAGGAGAGAACACTCGGGGATGACGACCGAAGACCTCATAAAAAGGTCGGCCCTTCATAATATTGTCCCGAACCTCAAGCAAGAAATTCCTCATCGCCGGCTTATCAAAGTCGGTAATTAAAATATTGATAGCCGACAAAAGATCCGTTCCCACCCGAAGCATCAGGGCCAGATACTTAACCAAGAAGATTTTATCAGAAAGAGTAATCCCTCCAAAAAGACGGGTGATGATACGAGTATCCCCTCCCAGAGCCTTTACCGAGATAGGGCGTAGTTTTATACCGGCCAGGTACTGTAATAGTCCTTCGATACTACTGGCATCAATCTCGCCCTCAGTAACTTTTCCTTTTTCATCAACGGCTAAATAGTGATAAAGCATATCTCTTTATATTCTACGCTACTCTCGAATTACACGTAATACCTCCTCGATAGTCGTAACGGCCAACTGAACCTTGAGAAGGCCATCCTCAAACATTGTTTTCATGCCAGCTTCCTTGGCTAGATCGCGTAGCTTATCCAAACTAAAGCCAGGATTGGCAATCTCCTCTTTAATTTTATCTTTCACTTCTAGAAATTCATAAATACCAAGCCTGCCCTTATAGCCAGTTCGGCCACAGGTTTCACAACCCTTCCCTCGATAGAGCACGCGCGGGATTCTTCGGTCATTAATGTCTTGACCGGTCAACTGGTTCGCAATAATCTTTTTTACTTCGTCAGTAATCGGATAGGAATAAACGCACACGGGGCATATCCGTCGCACCAGACGTTGAGCCAGAACCAGATTTAAAACTGAAGCAATCAAAAAAGGTGGAGTCTTCAGATCAACCAAGCGAGGAATAGCAGTCGGCGCGTCGTTTGTGTGGAGAGAAGAAATAATAAGGTGACCAGTCAAAGCCGCCTGAACCGCGATGTTAGCCGTTTCGCTATCTCGAATTTCACCAACCATCACCACGTTTGGATCCTGACGCAGAATGGCGCGGAGACCACTTACGAATGTAATTCCCGCCTGAGGATTAATCTGAATCTGGTTTACTCGCGGAATGTTGTACTCAATTGGATCCTCAACCGAGGTAACGTTCACCTCTGGCTTGTTCAAAATACTTAAAAAAGAATAGAGGGTGGTGGTTTTTCCGGCACCAGTCGGACCGGTTACCAAAACCATACCGTAGGACTTAGAAAGGTTTTCGGTTAAAACTCGCCGCATCTCCTCAGACAT
>JBBUHS010000130.1:0-1565 GCA_038055675.1 Patescibacteria group bacterium
GTCCGCAGGATCAGTATGCCGCCGCTTTTGGTGGTTTTAATGAGTTGCAGTTTAACTCCGATGATACTGTGAGCGTGCGTCCGAACTTCATTGATTTTAAAAAGCGTATGGCTCTGGAAAAAAACACGCTTCTTTTCTTTACCGGCATGACTCGCCTGGCTTCGTCTGTTTTATCCGAACAGAAAGCCAATATTGATAAAAAATTCGAGACTTTGAAGCAGATGGCTGATTCGGTGCCAGATTTTATTAAGCATCTTCAGAACGGGGATATTAAGAGTATGGGAGAGATGCTTCATGAGGGTTGGCAGAGGAAGAAGAGTCTAGCCTCAAATGTTTCAAATCCTTTGATAGATGAGCTTTATGAGGCAGGTATGAAAAATGGCGCTTGGGGAGGCAAGGTGCTTGGCGCCGGTGGTGGAGGATGCATCATGTTTTTAGCTGACCCAACGAAACATGCCGCAATTCGGTTGGCTGCGCAAAAAATCACTGACCAACACAAACTAACTGATTTTCAAGAACTACCAATTCACTTTGTTCAATCCGGAGCGGAAGTCTTGTATCATGGAGATGTCAGTCGTCCTATCCTTGCATGATTGATTATATTGAACAGTTTGCAAAACGAGTTTCGGAGTCATTGGCAGTTCTTCCCGCGGACGAGATCTCTAAGGCCATCAATATTTTGGAAGCCGCCTGGGAGAGGGATGGTCGCATCTATGTTTTTGGAAATGGCGGGTCAATGGCCATTGCAACGCACTGGGTAAGTGATTTTAATAAAACCGTTTTTAGTCACCATCTCGATACAAGCCATCGGAGATTTCAAGCCATCCGTCTTCCTTCAACTGAGTCTGAGATTACCGCTTGGGCAAATGATGTTGGTTTCGATATGATTTTTGCCGGACCGCTTCAGAACTATCTTCAGGATGCCGATGTTCTGGTCGCTATCTCCAGTTCTGGAAATTCCCCGAACATTATTAAGGCCATCGAACTAGCCAAACAAAGAAAGGTGCCCGTTATTGGTCTTTCTGGTTTTGATGGGGGAAAGCTGAATGAAATGGCTGACGCAAAGATTTTGGTAAAAACCGACAAGGGGCAGTATGAGATTGTGGAGAGTGTGCATCATATGATTATGCATTTAATGACTAAGTACTTTAAGGACTACTTTGATCATTTAGTCGAAGAGGGGAAAGCGCAGTAGAATCGTCATGCTTGACCGTTCAAAAATCACCGTTGCTTTACTGTCAGCCGGTTTGGGTACGCGGCTACGACCTATTACCGATACTATTCCTAAGGTGATGGTGTCTTTTGATGGTACACCGCTTTTGGAACACACCATTCTCCTTCTTCGAGATCAGGGTTTCAGAAAGTTTGTTGTGAATCTCCACTACCTTCCCCAGGCGATCATTGATCACTTTGGAAATGGCGAGCGGTTCGGTGTAGAAATTATCTATACTGACGAGCGAGAAGAGTTACTAGAGACGGGAGGGGGGCTTAAGAAGATGGAGTCACATCTTTCGGACACCTTTATTGTTGTCTACGGCGACCACCTCCATTTTTATAATTTCAGA
>JBBUHS010000131.1:0-3554 GCA_038055675.1 Patescibacteria group bacterium
CATTTCCCATAGCACAAGGGGCATAGACATCAACTCTTTCTCGATGAATCGTCCGCGGTGAAACAATTTTTATGCCCGGATAGTTTTTCTTTATTCTCTTTATAACTGCGGGATCGATGTCGGCAACTACAATCTGTCCACCGTTTTTATTTATAAGATCGCACAGTTCAGAACCCACCTTACCTACTCCTTTTATGGCGAAGGTCCTATACTCGAACGAGCTAGAATCAAAAAGTTCTTTGAGAGCTGATTTCATAGCCATAAAGACACCGAGGGCCGCCCAAGAACCAAGCTCTCCCGAAGCGCGAGGGCCGTTGATGTATGGAGAAACTTTTTCCATTACTGACACATCGTGTTCGGTGAGTCCCACATCTTCTCCGGTAGAAAAACGACCGTCCAAGGTGTTCACCTTTTTGGCATAAGCGGCGATAAGGGCTGAAGTCTTTTTCTGGTCAGCTCGGAGGAGAATCACCCCCTTTCCTCCGCCGAAAGGAACCCTGGCTAAAGCGCATTTATACGTCATGGAACGAGATAGGCGCAAAGCATCCTTCAGGGCATCAAGTTCGGAGCGGTAGTGAAAACACCGGGTACCACCAGTCGCCGGACCAAGAACAGTGCTGTGGATCGCAATAAAACTGCGAAGGCCGGATTTTTTATCGGAGAAAAAAAGAACTTCTTCATGATTATCAAACTCAGGAAAGTCTTCAATGTTTCCCAGGTGTTTATTGGATATCATCGTTTTTATTTTCTAAATGACTTTATATGGGCTCGGACTATTTCTTTTACAACTGTCAGAAAGTAGAAAAATGGAAAAGACCATACGGTAAATGGGCGGGAGGCTGGTCGAAAAACCACCAGCTTTTTGTTTTTCTTGGCCAGAAAAACAAACTCGAACTCATATCCGCCGTGAATCACTCGGCCTGCTTGAGCTAGCTCTGCGCCAACGGAGCGGGAGAAGAGTAGGGGGCTGAGACGAGCCGATACTCCCCCAGGAAGGAAAAGGCTCAGTTTCCAGTTGAATATCCGCCAGAGACCAAGTAAGAAGAGCGCGGGAGGCCAGAGCGAAGACTTCAGAGAAACCTTTTCGAGGAGAACCCCCTCTCGGGCCGAGGAGAAGTTTTTTAAAAGAATTTCTAGGCTTTCCGTTCCAAGGCTAGGGCGGGTGAGAAGGATATAGGATCCCCGGCTCTCTAGGATGCCTTTTCGGGCGGCTACACCCAGTCCCAACGGTTCAGAGTGAGTAATAATCCTTACGGTTGGAAACTGCTGAGAAATCTTTTCGACAACATACGAGGTTTGATCACGCGAACCATCATCTATCACAACAACTTCAAATGGTTGCGCTGAGGATTCGAGGCGGTGATGAAGCTCAAAAAGAAAAAGGGTCAGCTTGTGACACTGATTACGAACTGGAACAACAATCGAGAAAAAAGGTGGTTCTTGCTTCGTCATAGATATTACACCGCGGTTAAAATCCTAGGACCATTTTCGGTAATCGCAACCGTGTGCTCAAAGTGAGCGGAGATCGATTTATCGGCAGTGACATAACTATCATCCGAAACCTGCTTGATGCGACCATTCCCAAGTGCGGTGATTGGCTCGATAGCGATCACCATTCCGGCTTTCAGTTTCATCCCCTGCCCGGCCCGACCAAAATTAAAAACCGACGGCTCTTCGTGGAGAACCTCGCCAATGCCGTGTCCCGTTAAGGCTTTCACAATAGAAAAACCGGCGCTCTCAACTGAGGTCTGAATAACATTCCCAATATCTCCCAAAGTATTCCCTGCGGTGGCTGTCTGAATCGCAAAATCTAAGGCTAGCTTAGTGACCTCGATTAGCTTCTCAATTTCTTTAGAAACTGGCGAGAGCGCCACCGTGAGAGCGGAATCAACACACAGACCCTTGTATCTCAGTCCGAGATCCAGCTTCACCACATCGCCATCCCTGAGGATAATATCTTTGTGGGGCGGCGTGTGCACCACGGCATCATTAAGACCAATACAGAGCGTGGCCGGATATGACGCTTTTGCTCCAGCTGGACGATAGCCCAAAAAAACCGGCTCGGCGTCAGCCTCCCGAATCAGACGACGGCTTTCTTCCTCAAAAAACTGGGTGGAGAGCCCTGGACGAACCATCGCTCTCAACTTCTGAAGAATGCGTCCGAGTTTCTGGCCCGCTACGGCCATAATTTCTATCTCCTCCTTACTTTTCAATATGGCCATAGATAGTGCGGAATAGCTTAAAAGGAGCTGGCCTTCCGTCTATATGAATAATCCGATAGCCCTTTTTCTTCATAAAAGAGAAGATGGGCTTGGTGCGATTCTCATACTGCTCAAGTCGAGTAGCCAGAAGCTCTGGTTTGTCGTCGGTTCGTTTGTATAACGGCCCACCGCAAACCGGACAGTGTTTGGGATGTTTACTGGGGTAGTACTGAGCGAGTAGCGGAGCACCACACACCCGACAGAGATACCGCAAACCATTTCGTTTTATGGAGACGGCCTTGGAAACATCGAGGACAAAAACATACACATTTTTCCGGCCATACTCTTTGGCTAAAACCGGCAGGAGTCCTTCAGCCTCATAGAGTGTTCGCGGTGAGCCGCTCAAAATCAAACTGGAATCGGTTTTTGCAATCCGCCTCACCCGCTGCTCAACCACCCTCAGCACAAAGCTTGGTGTCATTAGTTTTCCTGAATCGTACAGCTCCCGTTCTCGGCGGATGGTTTTATTTTTCTGATTCTTTTCGTCGTGAACCAGGGCATCCAGATACCGACCGGTATCGGACAAAAAAAGATCAAGCTTGGCTGACAAAAATCGAGCTTGAGTTGACTTTCCGGTTCCCGGCGGACCATAGAGAATAACCGCGATCTTTTGCATCCCGTTAGAGATAGGAAACGTTAGACGTTTCCGTTATTTCTTGATTTTTCTTAAAACGACTCTTTTTGACCATTGCACTATGATTGTTCTTGTATTTATGAGGTGATCCATCTCTAACGGGATACATCCCTTCACTCTAGCAGAAGGAGTAGTCTCTGGCTAGGTTAGATTGACTTTCCGAGTTGAGAAATATATAAAGAATTCAGTAACTATGGAGGGTCGTATGCCAAGAGTCGGTTCATGCACCGGAGACTACCTTCACCTGAATGATGGAGAGCTCCTCTCGGGCTACCGCGAAGCAACGCTTCGCTCTGGGAGTGAATCTCTCCAAGCTCAGATCGTCCAGGATCTGGGACAAGTGATCCTGTGGCGCATGTCCCAGGATCCTCGCGGAAAGCAGCCCGCTCCTCCAAAAAGTCGTCCCCAGGACTGTGGGGCCGCAGACCAGGATGGCTCCTGTCTCGGATGCGGGATTCACGTCAATACCATCCAGTTGGGACGCTGCTACTCCACAGAGGGTGTGGCAGCCCTCAAGTCGTCGAAAGCCACGGCCGCCTAACCCAAAGTTAGTGCGGCTTTTTTATTATTATAGATTTTAGAAGTTAAGTGATTCTGTTCTATTCATAAACGACTACTTGCTCAATAAAAAAGACTTCCATGATTAGAAGTCTTTGGGA
>JBBUHS010000132.1:0-8965 GCA_038055675.1 Patescibacteria group bacterium
GCCCGCGCCGTCCGCGCTGCGAAAAATTGACCCGACATTATGAAGACTGCGGATATTATGCAAAATAAGAACGACTTCTCTCATAGTTATGCTCCAAGAAAAGCTTTTGTTCGAAGTTGTTTGTGATAATTAATGGCAAATCGATGAGCTTCATCACGGACCGCGATCAAAGTTTTCAGAGAAACTTCTTTGGGAACACCACCGATCAGATCGTTCCGTTTTCGCTCTGGTCCTTTTGCTAGGCCTACGACTGGTATCCGCAAACCGGCCCTGCTGACCACACGCCTCGCAATATTTACTTGGGCAGATCCCCCATCCATTAGAATGAGTTGGGGTAATGACCAGGAGCTATTGAATCGTCTCTCCAAAACCTCCTTCATCATTCCAATATCATTCGCCCCCTGAACGGTTTTAATTTTGAACTTTCTATACTCACTCGGAGCTGACTTTCCATCCAAAAAGACTACCATCGAACCAACGGCTGAAGTTCCCGAAATATTCGAGATATCGTATCCTTCAATCCGAAAAGGATTACCATTCGAGTTTTCTGGGGCCACCTCTGACTCATGAATCAAAGCAACGTCCTGAATGTGTTCCAAGGAAAACAACTGCCGCTGTAACTTTTGGGCTTTTTCAAACTCTAGTTTTTTACTGGCCTCACTAACCTCTTTCTTCAGATTCTTTACAATCTTTTTCTTCTCCCCTTCAAAAAATAAAGCAAGGTTTTTAATGTTTTTAAGATAGTCGGTTTTTGAGATTTTTCCGACACACACTCCCGGACAAAGCCCGATCTGATAATCAAAGCAGGAACGAAGAAATTTCTTTCCGGCTTCGTGAGTGCTGAAAGGAAATATTTTTCTCAGTATCTTCACCGCCTCACGAATACTCGAGGCCGAAGTAAACGGTCCGAAAATCTTCCGCCAGCGAACACCCTTGGTATCAATATCCTTACCTCGCATCAAAACAACTCTCGGAAATGGATCTCGGGTGATCCCAAAAAATAAGAAGCTCTTATCATCTTTTTCTCTGATATTAAATGGTGGCTCGTGTTTTTTTATGAGATCAGATTCAAGAACAAGAGCTTCGATGGTTGTGTCTGTTCCCCGGTGATCAATCGAATAAATCTCATCAACGAGTCTCTGGATCCGATTATCGTGTGGCCGCGTGAAATAACTCGAAACTCGACGACGTAAATTAGCCGCCTTTCCCACGTAGAGGAGAACACCCTTTTTATCTCTCATCAGATACACTCCGGGAGTTTGGGGCAGCTTCTTATACAAAGAAGATCGATCCATCAAAAAGACCTTATCATAAGGAGCTTCTCAAATCCACGAAACTTTATTTCTTTTCCATTCCTAAAAGAACCCAGGCAGCTGCCCGGACCAGATCAGAAGTCTGTCCACGACCAGATACCACTTCGTGTAGTTTCTCTAAGTTCATTTTTTCTCCGTTATCAAAATAAACATAATCACCCTTAAAATAAGCGAGTTTCACTCCGTTCTTGCTATACACTTTTTCGTCTTCAAAATAGCCAACGTTCCGGCCGTCAGAATCATAGACCTGAGATCCATCAACCCAGCCAATCCCTTCGCCATCCCGGGTAAATTTTCTCCCTTCTATCTGTATCATTCTTCTATTATACCACCTTGACCCACCTTATAGACGGAGAGTAGAATACGGGCGAATCCGCCTCGAAGCGGTTTACTAGCTCTTCTCAACTGAAAAATAAACAAGGAAAAGGTGACAGTAATGATTGTAGTCGACAAGGAAAGGACCAGGGAGGTCCTCGGTAGGCTACATCAGGCCTATATCCAGAAACTCTACCCCTTCAACCAGCCAGAGGCCGTACCACCTCAGATCAAAAAGAACATCCCTCCGGTGCTCGTCTGGGGTAGCCGAGAACATGCACTCTTCCTCTTCGCCCTCTGCTACTGGATGCGTGGTGGCATCAAGAGCCACACCGCCACCCACCACCTCACGAAAATCTATAACGCTCATCCGGATATCTTCCTTCCTGAGCAGGTAGATAGACTGAGCCAAGAGATGCTGATAAACATTCTCGGCAAAACCGGGCTCAACTTCAACGTTCGAGACACAAGCAATGGTTGGCTGAAGAACGCCCGGCGCCTTCGAGATATGTGGGGTAGCGATCCCCGCACACTCTTCTCTGGCATCGACACCTACGAAGCAGCCTGCGATCGAATCCAGAACCGAAGCAAAACAGGGTTCCACGGATTCCAGGAGAAGATGGTGAGTATGATCACCTACTTCTTCATGCATGCGGGCATGGTCGATCAGTGGAACTTCCCAATCCCCGTCGACTTCCACGTTCTCCGAACCGTCTTCTCTCACCAGATTATCAGAGCAACCCAAACTGAGGGACGGGGCAATAACGGCTTCTATACCAAGAGGATTCTGGCTCAAACCCGTCAGATCTTCCTCGACTACTGCGAGGAACACGGGGTCAGTCCCATAGAACTCTGCGACGCGGTCTGGCTCTACTCTGGTCTCATGTGTAATCAGTATCCCGGAAATCAAAGTCGGGGTGGACGCGAGCGACGAGGCAGAAAAACGGAAATTCGTCCGATGCCACGCTGGAGCAAGGGCCAGATGAAAACCTACGAACGAACCTGTGCGGTTTGTATCGTAGCCAAAAGCTGCACCTGGGCCATACCCGCTGGTCCCTACTACATCGGAGGAAGAATCGACCTCCGTGAGAAACACGAGAGCCCCCCTCAAGGGATACTCTCCCTTCTTCCTCCCCCAAGGAGTCTCAGGCCATTCCAGAAAGAGAAGGTTGGAATGAAGGTAGCCCCGGAGGAGAACGTCCCGTTCCAAGAGTCCTTGTTTCCTCTTTTCTAGCCAGCACCAGAAAGAATAACTCTCTGGTGCTTTTTTATTTCAAAACCTTTCTTAGGTATTGAGCGGTAAAACTCCCCTCTTTTTTAGAAACCTCTTCGGGAGTACCGGCGCCCATCACCTGACCACCACCAACTCCTCCTTCGGGTCCCAGATCAATTACCCAGTCTGCGGTTTTAATGACATCAAGGTTATGTTCAATCACAACAATAGTATTTCCTCGATCTACGAGTCGCTGAAGAACTTTGAGAAGCTGATCGATATCCGCAAAGTGTAACCCCGTTGTTGGCTCGTCGAGTAAGTATAATGTTTTTCGAGTGTCCCGTTTTCCAAGTTCGGCGGAAAGCTTAATGCGCTGAGCCTCACCACCGGAAAGCGTGGTGGCGGACTGACCAAGCTTGATATACCCCAAGCCCACCTCACCCAAAACTTTCAGCCGATCGTGAAGCCATGGAATATCCTCAAAGAATTTTGTCGCTTCCTCAACGGTCATCTCCAAAACTTCGTAGATATTCTTTCCTTTATACTCCACTTGGAGTGTTTCTCGATCAAACCGCTTTCCTTTACAGATATCGCACTCAACATACACCGTCGGCAGGAAGTGCATTTCAATTGCCAAAGTTCCATGACCCTGACAGTTCTCACACCGTCCCCCCGGCACATTAAAACTAAACCGTCCTGGTTTATATCCACGCACTCGCGCGTCTGGAGTCTCTGAAAAAATATCGCGAATAAAAGTCCACGCGCCAACATAGGTCGCTGGATTTGAGCGCGGCGTCCGACCAATGGCTCCCTGGTCTACATTAATAATTCGATCGACATACTCCAACCCTTGCATTCCTTTGTGTGCCCCGACAATAAAGTTACTACCGTTATATCTATTCGAAAGTGTCTTAAAAAGTACGTCGTAAACCAAAGAGCTCTTGCCCGAACCTGAAACTCCCGTCACCGCCGTAAAACGACGAAGTGGAATGTTCACATCAAGATTCTTCAGGTTATTAGCCGTCGCTCCTTTGATCTTCAGAAACTCATGGGCCTTTCCCACCGTTCGCCGCTTCTCGGGAACTGCAATAAACTCCTTCCCTCCCAGATAATCTATCGTGAGGGATTTGTGTGAAGTGTCTTTTAATATTTCTGGAATTGGTCCAGCGGCCACTATCTTCCCACCATGCACACCCGCTCCTGGTCCAATATCAACCAAATAATCACTGGCCCGAATTGTATCCTCGTCGTGCTCAACCACAATAATAGTATTTCCCAGATCCCGCAGATCATGGAGAGTCTGGATCAGTTTGGCGTTATCCCGCTGATGCAAGCCGATTGTTGGTTCGTCCAGTATATATAATGTACCTACTAAACGAGACCCGATCTGAGAAGCGAGACGAATACGCTGAGACTCACCGCCCGACAGCGTTCCCGCCTTTCGATCAAGCGAGAGGTACTCGAGCCCAACATCCATCATGAATTTCAAACGATTTCGAATTTCCCGAAGCGGCACCTCCGCAATCTCCAAAAACGATTGTGACTGTCTCTTTACCCTGGGCGACTTGTCCTGAGGGCTTCGACTGAGCTCGGCCGAATGTCCTCTATCGAAGGAAGTCAAAGGGTTTTCTAGCTTTCCAAAAAACTCATAGGCATCAGAAATGGAAAGTGCCGTCACGGTCACGATATTCTTTCCATTAATGAGCACACCCAAACTTTCTTTCTTGAGACGCCTTCCTAAACAGTCCGGACAAACCTTCTCAGACCACAAATCCTCGGTACCAAGACCGTGGCACGTTGGACATGCCCCATAAGGACTATTAAAGGAAAAAAGTCGCGGTTCAATTTCGGGGAACGAGAATCCATCATTCGGGCAGGTAAACTTGGCAGACAGAGACGCTTCCTCGTCGGTAATAAAAGTCACCACGTCATGACCGTATTTCAAACCAGTCTCAACAGCCTCAGAAAGTCGTAACCGATTTTCCTTATCTTTAAAATCCAGTCCGGCCGGCATCCGATCGATCACCAGTTCAATGGTATGTGTTTTATACCTGCCCAGATTAACCCGCTCACGTAATGACACAAATTTTCCATCAATGCGCGCCTCACTAAAACCAGCGTTCAAAAAGTCATAGAGCATCTGGTAGTACTCGCCTTTGCGGCCACGCACCGCAGGTGACAGAATTAAAATATTTTTCTTAGCTTTGTTCTTTTTAGAAATCTCGATCGCCACATCCACAATCTCCTCCTTCGTCATCTTCCGAATCTGATGACCACATTCCGGGCAGTGTGGCACACCAACGCGAGCGTAGAGAACTCGAAGATAATCATATATCTCAGTAATAGTAGCTACCGTCGAGCGTGGGTTGGCTGAGTGACTCTTCTGGTCAATAGAAATCGCCGGCGAAAGCCCTTCTATTTCATCAACATCGGGCTTATCAAGACGCCCCAAAAACTGTCGAGCGTAAGCCGACAGAGACTCGATATACCGACGCTGTCCCTCGGCAAAAATAGTATCAAAAGCCAAGCTCGATTTTCCTGATCCAGAAAGGCCCGTAAATACAATCATCTTGTCCCGAGGTAACTCGAGATTAATATTTTTTAAATTATGTTCTCTAGCTCCTCTAATAACGATTTTATCCTTCATATTAAAATTGCCTGCCCTGATTTATCCTGACTTGTACTGAGCCTAGTCGAAGTAGCAAAGTCGAAGGAGCTTGCCGAAGGGTGTTCGCGGGCTCCTTTAATGATGATTTTTTTCTGTGCCATGTTTGCAGGTTTTATATACAAATTATATAGACGCAGAAATCCCCCGGAGTTCGCCTCATAGGGGTATATGTCGTCACCTACAACTCTAGTGAGAAACTAAAAGGAAGTCAAAAATTTATATATTAGTGTGAGATCGCCTCAAAATCAGCTTGGTTTTGATCGGTGTCTACAACTACTCCTTCGGAAACCTTCCGATGAAATACTGGAGCGCTATTAGGAAATGCTATTCCCTCAATAAACGGGCCCACATGATCACTGCCCCAGGCCACCGCATCAATAACTACATCCGAAGCATTAAGAAGGACGATACTATTATTACTCGCCAAAGTTTGAGTACTCGAAACATCGGCACTAACTATTTCGCTAAATCCATCTTTTGAATTCGCCCACAAAAAGTTTCCCCCGAGTGAAACACTCACGCTATCAGGAAAAACTTTTATCGAAGACTCTGTTCCTGACTGCGTTCGTTTCCGCAGCTTCCAGCCACCCACATCAATACCATTGCTTGTTGGATTAAAAATTCGAATATAATCATTATCGGTTTTTCCGCTTCCACCAGTAATCTGAACTTCTATAATCACCAAATGATTCGGTGAACTAAAAAGAATTGTTGGCGTTGAACTTGTAAGGGCAGTAGACGAACTAGTAGTAGTGGAACTTACTACCGCAGTTTCAGTGCTTGTTGGAGTAACCGTATTTTCTTCGAGCGTACTCAATGAAGTTGAGATACTAGAAGAAGAACTTGTTGTAGTAGCTGAGGATGAACTTACTCCCGAAGATGAGCTGGCGAGGACCACGGCCGAAGTATTAGTTGCTGTTCCACTTTCTGAATTTGTACTGAGGAGTAGCGCAAGTTCCGAACATGCTCCCACGAATGATTGAGGGCTCGGACAATCTTTTATCTCAAAATCCTCAGAGTTATGTTCGGTATCTATAAAACTACTGCCCGATACTTTTCTCTGAATGCTTTGATCTGAATCCGGATTCGGTGCTGCTTGTTCTTCAAAATCACCAGCCCCTCCCCAACCAACCTTATCAATAATATCTCCATGAGGGTTCTTTAGAACAAGTGTGTTGTGATCAGCTAAGCCTTCGTCGGTTACCACCTGAGCTATCAGCGAACTCGAGGGGTGACTTATCACAAAGAAGCCATGAGCCGCGATACTCTTCCCAGCCAGCGCTGTCTTCGGTAAGAACGTAGAGAAGGAGGAGGCTGATTTAGTCTTCTTTTGGATGTACCAGTTCGTTAGATCGACCGCTTCATTACTCGGATTATAGAGCTCTACAAACTCCTCGTGAGTCGAAGATGCCGAGGCGGTCTGGATTTCATTTATAAGGATTTTGGGATAGATAATCAGAGTAGAAGAAGAACTACTTCCGGGAGAAGGAGCTACTGAGCCAGACCCGCCACCCGAAGGTGATGGTGCGGTCGTGGTTTTAATAACACTATTTTCCGCGCGCGGTGTTCCACCGGGAGAAACGCTCGTGTGCCATCCTAAACCATCAGCATTTCTTTCAAGGGTCTGTTTCGTCTCGCGATTACCGGCTGGCCATTTTACACTCGCATCAATCTGGTCGACGATTTCACATCGGTTATTGATAAGTCGAAGAAGCGCGCCGTCGTTAGAAAGTCCCGCGCTATATAGTAAATCTGGTTTCTTGCCAAGAACTTTTTCGGCCACGCCACGAGCAAGAAGATAAAAACTATGTGGTCGAAGCGAAGCGCCAGACGGAAAAATAATTTTGAACTTTCCGGCCTGATCTCGTAGTTGCCAGTTCGTTAAAGAAATCGTCCGCGAAGAAACATTAAAAAATTCAATCCACTCCCGTCGACTGGCATCCGAACTACTCTCACCGTTTTGCACCATTGATCCCATCCAGGCCAGTTCATTTATTAAAACATCACGACTCGAAGCGATATTTGAAAAGCTACTACACTCAGAAACTTTTTCTGATACTTTCTTCACCGTTTTATTTTTTGAGGAAGTTGTCGCAGAAAATAATTCTGTGGTTGTGGCGCTTTTTTCTGGTTCGAAAACGAAAGATGAGGTTGAATGATTATCGAGATTAATCTCAGCCACGACATGTTCAGGATTTTTTCCCAAAGTCCGAGAAAATACCTCGGAAACTGAACCGAGTAGTGATTGAACTTTATGATGACTTGATGAAACGGTTGTTATGTCATGCGGTATATCTGATTTAGAATGTGGAATGTTGTTTTTATCAGAAAGATTTGTCCTCCCCAAGAAGAATCCTCCAAGAAGTCCCGCGGAAACCGCAAGCGAGATCAAAATGTATGAAGAAATAAATCCGGCTGACTTTTTTTTGTTAAAAAAACAGTGTCCCAAATAAAATTTTCTCTGAATAAAATTATTTTTCCGAAACACAGATTTTATTTTTATAAAAACCCTCTTCTTGGTGTTCATGTGTATATCTTAATCAGTCTTACTTTGTTGTCAAGACATACCAACAGTACCAAGATTTGAAGCTGGATCAGTCTCTTGTTCTTGTGCATAACTCGTTCGTTTTACAGACTTCGGGAAACGTCTAGAATGGCTAATGCGAAGGAGAAAAAATTAAAATAAAGGTTCAAAAAAATTAATAAAAAAGAGACGCACTATGACCACCAAGAAGTCCACCGCCACGCTCCCCTCGAAAGCCGAATATAAAAAAGTAAACGACTCATTTTCTGAAAATGCAGTTCGGATGATGAAGAAACGTTATCTTTTGAAACGTTCCGATGGCTCGCAGGAAACTCCAGCCGAAATGTTTCAAAGGATCGCCCATGCCTTAGCCGGAATTGAGAAGAATTACGGCAGAGACAAGCGCTTTATCGAAAAAACTGAACGGGAGTTCTTCGAAATCATGTCGAAGAAGCAGTACACGCCAGCCGGACGCACCGTTACGAATGCCGGAGCGGAAACTGCAGTGGTGGCAAACTGTATCGTGCTCCCTATTTTGGATTCAATGGAAAATATTTTTCAGACTTTGAAGGATGCGGCCCTTCTTCAGCAGGCCGGCTCCGGACTTGGTTTTGATTTTTCTCACCTTCGCCCCGCGATGACTCCAACTAAGAAATCGAATGGCGTCTCTTCTGGTCCGGTTTCTTTTTTGCGCGTTTATAACGAAGCCTTCGGAATTATTAAACAGCAGGGTCGTCACGGCGCGAACATGGCCATGATGCAAATTGATCATCCGGATATTTTAGACTTCATTCACTCCAAGCAGATCGAAGGGGATATCCGCAACTTCAATATTTCTATCAAGGTGACTGATGAGTTTATGAAGGCCCTGACCGAACGCCCAAACACCCAGTGGTACTGCGACTGGAAAGGGGTAAAAACAAAACCCCATC
>JBBUHS010000133.1:0-2151 GCA_038055675.1 Patescibacteria group bacterium
TCGTACAAAGGGGACAATGTGCTGACACAATCCTCGATAAAAAAATTGCTAAAAACAAAACTGTTCCCCAGATGACTACCCCGCCGGCTGTTGGCGTTCCCGCTTTTTTCTCGTGTAGTTTATGGAAAATTGGGGCATTGTCAGCGGGCCGAATCTGCTTGCCAACTTTATATTTCTCTAATACCCGAAACCACAGTGGCGTGATAGAAAGAGTGACTAAAAATGCGGCGGCCATAAGACCCATAATTCGAATTGATTCGAGGGGAATGAGGAAGCGCGAGATGCCGCCAAAATTAATTGGATCCATAACGGTATGTTATTCGTAGTTTTCTTTAAACCAGCCAAGAAGTCTCGTCGTATCTTCAAAGCGAGCAGAACTACTGAAAACAATAATCAAGACTGGTCTCCCTTTTACAGAAAAGATAGAAAAAAGATTTCCTCCCGCCTCATCAATAAAGCCAGTTTTTCCTCCCACAAAATCACTCCGGCCAGCAAAGGTATTGATAGGAAGGACTCGATACTGTCTCTTTGAAATCTGCTCCGTTACCTCAGTACCTGGTTTTCGAGAGATATTCAAAACCTTTTTTTCTTCAGTCACCAGTTGGAAAGCAAGTTTTTCTAAGTCGTCAGCCGAAGACTGATTGACTGGAGAAAGACCACTTAAGTCGTAATAGTATGTCTTACTCATTCCCCAGAGACGAGCCTGTTCGTTCATTTTCGAAAGAAACTTTTCTCGTCCATATGTTCGAGCTAACGTTTCAGCGGCCACATTATCGGAAGCAATAAGCATCATCTCTATGAGATCGGAAACCAAATACTCTTCTCCTGGCTTGAGGTAGGCTGATCCCGCGTCCTGATCTTTTGGAAGATCCTCGGTAGTAACAGTAAGGTGGGCGTCCGAAGACAAAACCCGAGAGGCCACCACCGCAGTCATCAATTTAGTAATAGAAGCAACTGGCCAGTGTCGGTTTGTCCCCTTCTCTAGATATGACACTCCACTCTCCACATCTCCCACGAAAGCAATAGTAGCGGTAATCTGAGGAGGAAAAACTTCACTCGTCTGTTTGAACGGCGGCAGAGAGGAAACGAGGGGGGCGGTAAAAGCTCCTTCGGTCGCTCCTCCGCTACCAATTGTTTTTTCTCCATAGCTATTCTCCGGACCTATTCTCATATTGGTCTCCAGGGCATCCGAAGAAGGAAAGACTGCCGCCTTACTTTCAAGAGATATAAGAGAAAGGGATTCGTTTCCGGCCCTCAATTCATCTTTTACGGTAATTATCTTACCGGTTCGCGGAATAATATTGATGCCAAGGGCAACAACAATCATAAAGAAAAGGAAGGCGATTTTTTTCTGGTGGGATGACATGATATTTTATCGGGCAAATGACTCAAGGGTTGTTTTAAACTTTCCATACTCAGGAAGCTGGTCCTGTTTCTGAAGACCGAGATATTTCAGGGTTTCAAAGCTGGCTTTATAAAGAAACGAGTTGGTTCGCTTTGGGTCTGGTGACCGCTCAACGAGGCCTCGAATCAAAAGGGAGCGAAGAGTGAACATCGAGTTCACGCCTCGCAAATACTCAATGCGCGCTCGAGAGATTGGTCCAAGATAAAGAATAATGGAAAGAGTCTCTAGGCTAGCAGGGGTAAGATCCTCGCTCAGTTCTTTTTTGATAAATCCCTCGAGTAAACTATGGAAATCTGGCTTGGTCACTAACTGAACTTTTCCTTCATGACGAATCAGGTGAAGCCCTCGCTCTCCTTCTTTAAGCTCCTCTTCAAACTGATCCAGAAGGGTTTCACACTCTCCTATCTCCATCTCTAATACCTCAGCCATTTTTTTAAGCGTTAGTGGCTCACCATGCAGGAAAAGCAGGGCTTCGCATTTGGCAAGCAGTGGTAAGCTAGTCATTATTTCGAGCGGAGTTAGGTTTAATAATTATATCAGAGAAGTGCTCGGATTGTTCAATGGTGATGGCTTGCTCTCGAGCTAGATGAAGAATGGCTAGAAAAGCCACCACTATCTCCGAGCGATCACCCAAAGCTGAAAGATCAGAAAACGTTGTCTCTTCGATCTGCCTCAGGCGTTCTAAAATATGATGCATCTTCTCTTCTAGGGTGACAACGGTATCCCGTATCATCTCCTCTTAGAGA
>JBBUHS010000134.1:0-1581 GCA_038055675.1 Patescibacteria group bacterium
AGTCAGCGGCTTTTTCAAAGGACATTATTTCTTTTTCACCCCCGATTTCTTTTTGAACAGGAATAGAAAAAGATCGGATGGTTTTATCCTCGCGGCGCGTGTCCACCTTTTCATCTTCGAGTTCATCGATTTTATCACGCATTTTTTTTGCTACATCACGGAGGTGGCCACCTTTCTGGGCGAAGAAGTTAGCCTGCTCTTTTCTATGAGAAATATCTTTTTCGAGACGAACATTTTTCATTCGTTCCCGCTCGATTCTACGAGAGATTTCAGCTACGACCGAAAAGTAGTTTCCGGTATACTGTTCAATCGTTTTTGTATAGATATCGAGGTATAAAACACCTTCGGTAAAGGCATTTAAAAATGAAGCATCGTGAGAGATAACAATGCAGGTTTTCTTGTAGTTGACTAAAAAGTCTCGGAGATGAGTAACACCTTCTTTGTCTAAATTATTAGTTGGTTCATCTAAGAGAAGGAGGTCGGGGTCTTGAATCAAGGCAGACGCGAGAAGGAGGCGAGCTTGCTGGCCGCCGGAAAACGATTCAATTTTTTTATCGAGTGGAGCCTTCAGATGGACCACCTCAAGGACTTCTTCAATTCGAGGGTCAAGATCATAAACTTTTTGTGTAAAGACTTTGGCAAAAAATTCTCGAACGGTGAGATCAATATCTTTACGGGGAATAATCTGCTGAGCAATGGCAATTGAAAGTTTGGGTGCAATGGCGATCGAACCGCTTTCGCGTTTGAGTTCCTTTAAGATCATCTGGAAGATAGTGCTTTTTCCAGCCCCGTTCTGTCCCATGAGGGTAATCTTCGAACCACGGCGAAGAGGGAAGCTCGCCTCGTGGAGGATCGGCTTATTGTGGCCAAAGCTGAAAGACACCTCATTGAAGCGTACGATAGTCTCATCCATAGTAATCATGAGGATAACGGGAAGAGAGAGATTTATCAACTATTTTGGAGAATCCAGTCGGTAGTAACTGCTTCAACCTCAGAGACGTTTTTAGTTTTCATAAGTTTTATGCGCAGTTCTTTTGCGCCATCGAAACCATGAGCATAGGCTTTATAATGCTTTTTCATCACACTGAATTCTTTGAGACCGAAACCTGTTTCGGGATCGATCTGGTAAAGGTCAGAAAAGAGTTTGGTATGTTCAAGCATGGCCTCCAGTTTCTCTTTGGAAGAGATTATTCTGCCTGACTTATCAAAAAGCCAAGGATTTCCAAATATACCTCGGCCGATCATTACGCCATCAAGACCGTATTCTTTAGATTTTTCCTCAGCTTCTTGCGTGGTAAGGCAATCGCCATTCCCGAGAATCAAAGTTCTCGCTCCTTGAGGGCTATATTTGTTTACTATATCCACTGCCTCTCTCCCAACTTCCCAGTGTGCGGCGACCTTGGACATTTCCTTTCTGGTTCTGAGGTGTAAGATAATGGCTGCTATCTCGGTTTCTAAAAGATAAGGGAGCCAGTCTTTGATAGTATTTTCAGAGTAGCCAATTCTGGTTTTCACAGAAACAGGAAGATTGCCGGCTCCGCGTTTAGTTTCCAAGATGATCTTTTTAGCGAGCTCTGGATT
>JBBUHS010000135.1:0-2007 GCA_038055675.1 Patescibacteria group bacterium
GAGCATAAGTCTCACGAAAGCCCGAGAGTTCGCTTGAGCCAAAGGCAAGGCTACTAACTTTTCAGCTAACGCTTTCCATTCCGCCTCGGCAAACAGGAACAAACAGCTGTCTAATCCCCTAGTGACAATAGCCCCAGTTTCAAGCTTCTCTCGAAACTTAGCCGGTATGGCTACTCGACCTTTGACGTCTAAGTTATGTCGGTATTCGCCTAGGAGCATAGAAGTAAGTAGTGGGTCAGGGATAAAAGTTCTGCACAGAAAGGGGGCTTTATCCCCATAGTTATCCACAATTCCCCACTTCCATGTAATTTTATACCACTATATACATTTGTCAAAACAACAAAAAAACCCGCCTGTGGCGGGGCAAAAACCCTTTATTTATCTACCTTATTTGAAATTAACCCTAAAAGATATGCACAGAGTTGTCCCTTTTTGCCTTCCCCACCATGAGAAGATCTACGAAATTCGTGCGATTTCTAAATTAATCTGCCTCTCGAGATCCCCCTCACTCGTAAACAGGAAGGATTTTATTTTTAAGCTCTCCGCTGCTTCGACATTCTTTTTTTGATCATCGAAATACAAACACTCTTCTGGTTCTAGATTGTTTTCATCCAATATTAGCTGCCACGATTTTTGATCCGTCTTAATAAATCCTGTTTCCCAAGAAAAATAAACTCGATCCACCACCTCGTGTAGCCACGGATAGTGATTATAATATTCCGCTCTTTCTTTGAAGTTATTGGAAAGTATGAATACTTTAATATTCTTTCCTTTTAGATCACGCGAAAACTGAATCATCCATTCGGATGGTTTTTCAGCTTTAAACCAGTAATCCCAAAATTCCTGTTCATTCATTTTAAGGCCCCACTCCTTCAAAACGGGGGACCAATACACAAATGACGGACCGGCCCCAGGCTTCCGCGTCTTAGCTACAATTCTCTCGAGTTTTTCTAGAAAATCCTCCTTTGGGATTCCAAAATCTTCTTCAAACCGAGAACTTAATTTAGGACTCTGAATAAATATTCCATTCAGATCAAAAATAATAGCCTTAATCATACTGTGCGCCCTATAGGGATCGGACCTATGACCTTTCCGACCTGCCTGCTCGTCTCGCTAAAGCTTTGGCGAAGCGGGCCGGCAGGCAGGTGTGAACTAGTGGGCGGTACAGGTTTCGAACCTGTGGCCCCTGCAATGTGAATGCAGTGCTCTACCCCTGAGCTAACCGCCCTGAATAAGATATACCCACAATAACTGCCTCAATATAAAACAAAAAACCACCGGGTTCAATCTTTCGATTACTCCAGTGGCTTGGTGTTTTATGGATTCTACTGAAGTTCGGCAGTCGCTCCAGCTTCTTCCAGCTTCTTTTTCATCTCCTCGGCTTCTTCTTTCTTCATTCCCTCCTTGATCGGCTTTGGAGCACCGTCAACGAGATCTTTGGCTTCCTTAAGACCAAGACCGGTGATTTCCTTCACTGCCTTAATGACGGCAACCTTCTGCTCACCAGCTGATTTAAGAACGAGGTTGAAACTTGTCTTCTCCTCAGCGACGGCAGTACTTCCCCCACCAGCAGCCATTGGCTGACCGGCAGTAATACCAAACTTCTCTTCCATCATCTTCACCACCTCGGCCAACTCTTTAACGGACAAGGACTCGATGTGGGTGATTATTGTTTCTAATTTGTTTTCTGACATGTAAATAATAGTTATGTGTTAATTTTCGACCTCGCGATTATGCTTCCTTCCAGGTAGTAGAAGTTCGGTTCATGTTATGCCGCTGAAGCGACCGAACTTTCACTACCTGGCTTCTTCGACTTCTCGCTCAAGATATACAAAAAAGCTCGAAGCGGAGCGATCATACCGCCCATGACCTGACCAATAAGAACTTCGCGAGATGGCAGTCTGCCCAAAACTCGCACGTCTTCACCAGAAAGGTACTCCTCTGCTTCCAGATCATACCCACCGAGCATCTCTTCGCTTTTCTTACTCCCTACGCTCACAAGGAACT
>JBBUHS010000136.1:0-3616 GCA_038055675.1 Patescibacteria group bacterium
CTGAAGAAGAGGTTCTCTTTGGGCGAATAGAGCTCCCACATAAACCAATCCTGAGATCAGGATATTAATCATAAAGTTGATTTCCAAAGAAGAGAGGAGGAGAGTTACTCCCGTCATAAAAGCGCCCGCTATTAAAATTCGGGGAAGTCTGTCTGTGACTTTAAAATAATTAATACGCTTCATAACGTACCAGAGATAGATATTGCTCAAAAGTTGAGCGATCAGAGTGGCATAAGCCGAACCATTAATACCCCACCGTTGGATTAAGAAGAAATCAAGCAGGGCGTTCGTAGTAACCCCTAAAATGGAAAAGATAACTAGGTTCCTTTGTTTATTATAGGCAAAGACTGCGTTTGTAAGGATAGCAGCCGAGAAGGTGATCGCCAGTGTAAAGAGGAGAATTTGAAAGGACATTACGGCAGGTAAATATTCTGCTCCGAAGGTAAGGCGGATAATTGGCTCGGCCAGAATGATACCACCAGCGATGATGGGAGTAGCGAGAAGAAAGGTGAAACCCAAGACGCGTTCCAGGGTATCGCGGAATTTGGCCATATCTCGATTAGCCAGCCGAGAGAGAAGTGGAAAGATGCCACTCGCTAGAACAAGTGGCAGAAGGTAGAGGATCTGGATTAGTCGTTGAGTGGCAGAGTAGAATCCGACCTCTTCTGCTGATCTAAAGAAGCCCAGCATTAAGATGTCTGTATTAATCATTAATCCTCCTAAGACGCTTGAGATGGCGAAGGGGAGGGCTGAAACAAAAATTAGTTTGACGAGCTTTGGATCAAAGCCGGTAAAAATTCCGGTGAGATCTTTGCGGAGAACGACCAGGGTGACGACCATCCCAAATCCCGTACCCATCGTGTAAGCCAAAGCAAAAGATTCAAGTGTGGGGCGATAAAAAAGAAAGATAACTCCAGAGATTAAAATGGCGATATTTGTAAGAATGAAGAGGCCCGCTTCTACTTCCATTTTTTCCATAGCTCGAACCAGGGAAACGCCAAAATCACGGAGGGTGTCGAAAATGAGCACAAGGGTAATAATGGGAAGAATGAGATTCACGGCAGGAATGGAAACAAAATGGGGCAGAACAAAAAGCATGAGCAGAATGCCAATCGCAAGAAGACCTAATTTGATATAAAAAGAAGTCGAAAGAAGGCGGATAAAATATTCCTGGTCGCGAGCATTCTTGGAAATTTCACGAGTTAAGGTTGGGCCTACGCCAAGGTCAGTGAAAATCGTGATCAGCGCAACCAGGCTAATCGCATAGGAAAAAGCCCCCCAGTCAGAGGCTCCGAGAATGCGGGCGGCGTATATGATGACGATTGCCCGAATCAACCGACCACCGATGTTACTTACGGTAAGCCAGAGGGTGTTCTTAGCTACCGTTTGGCGCTCAGTTTTATTAACAAGGAGGAATTCCTTTATTTTTGTAATTACCGGATATATAATGGGTTATTATTCCATAAGGAGACCAATTCCGCAAAAAGTATGGCAGCAAGAAAAACAAAGAAAAAAGAAGTCGTGGTGGCCGTGAGTGGTGGATTTGACCCGATTCATATTGGACACGTTGAGCTTTTTGAAGAGGCCAAAAAGCTTGGCGATAAATTGGTCGTCATTTTAAATAACGACAACTGGCTTCGCGCTAAGAAACATCACATCTTTATGCATCAAGCCGAGCGCAAAGCTATCATTGAGGCTTTGCGAGTAGTTGATAGAGTGGTACTAACGAAGCATTCGCCGAAGCCGAAAGATATGAGTGTTTGCCGAGCACTCGAGGAACTAAAGCCAGATATCTTTGCCAACGGTGGTGATCGAACTAAGAAGAATATCCCCGAAGTTCCTCTATGCGATAGGATTGGAACCCGGATGATTTTTAGTATCGGACCAAGCGGAAAAGTTCAATCAAGCTCTTGGCTTCTTTCAAAATACGTAGAGAAAGTAAGTAGTAAGAAAAAATCCTAGATAGTTTCTAGGGTTTTTCGGATACCTTCCTTTAGGGGAACAGTTGGCTTCCAGCCAAGAATTTTCTTGGCTTTTTTTGCATCAAGACAGATTCGATACACCTCTCCGGAACGATAGGGGGCATAACGGACTGGTTTTTTGTAGCCAAGAGTTGAGGCAACGGTTTCAAAAATCATTTTATCGGTGATCAACTTCCCCCAGCCGATATTCGTGATTGTCTTATTGCCTTTTTTCAAAGCCTTTAGATTAGCAACCACGATGTCATCAACATAAGTATAGTCGCGAGCCTTAGATCCATCACCAAAAATCGTTGGCTGTATGTTTTGCTTCAGAAGTCCTCCAAAGATAGCCACTACGCCAGCTTCGCCCTTCGGATTTTGTCTCGGGCCGTAGACATTAGGGTAGCGGAAGATCAGGTAGTTAAATCCATAGCTCCGGGAGTAGAAAAATATTAATTCCTCGCCGAGCAATTTTGAAAGACCATAAGGAGAAAGGGGAGCGGCCGGTGTCGTTTCCGGTGCGGGAATCTTTTTTGGCTCGCCGTAGATTGCGCCGCCGGTTGAGGAGAAGAGCACTTTTTTATTCTTTCCTTTTCCGAACTGTCCGAAGCACAAAAGAATATTCGCCGTACCCAAAACATTTACTTCGTAAGTCGGAATTGGGTTTGTCACTGACTTCACGACTTCGGCGATAGCGGCATGATGATTAACCACTTCCGGGCGTTCTTTCTTGAAGATTTTCTGCATCGTCGGGAGGTCTCGAATATCAGCCTTATAAAAAGTAGCCTTCGGGTTCACGTTTTTACGGAATCCGGTATTCAGATTGTCGATCACGGCTACTTTGTGCCCCGCCTTTATATAGGCATCAACAACGTGTGAGGCGATAAAACCAGCTCCTCCGGTAACGATAATTTTCATAGTGAGATTAATTAATAAATAAGGTTCGTAATGTCTTTAGTATAACAGCAATGTCGAGGATGAGCGAACGATTTTTAAGGTAATAAACATCGAACTGGAGTTTCTCATATGAGTCCTCTACCGAAGATCCGTACGGATAGTTGATCTGAGCCCAGCCGGTCACACCAGGCGTAATTAGGTGTCGGATGTCATAATAGGGAATTTCTTTTTCGAGGAGGCTTACAAACTCTGGTCGTTCTGGTCGGGGACCGACAAAAGAGAGGTCTCCACGAATTATATTCCAAAGTTGAGGGAGTTCATCGAGATGAGAGTAGCGGAGGATTCTTCCGATAAAGGTAATCCGAGCGTCGCCGCTCTTGGCCCACTCAGCTCCCTTTGTCTCAGCCGAGCCGTCGGCAGCCAAGGCACGCATGGTTCGAAACTTATAGAGGGTGAAAATGCGGTTCTGAGCACCCACTCGTTTTTGGGAAAAAATAACAGGGCCACGCGAAGAAATACGAATGAGAAGAGCCAGGAAAACAACTAGAGGAAGAATAATGATTCCAGTTAAAGTTGCGAGGATCGCTTCTCCGATTCGCTTCAGATCATCATAAACATTTCTGCGGATGGAGATATGCTCCAGAAACCAGGATTCCTCAACGTTCTTTAGTGGAACTTTTCTGAAGACTTCTTCATAAAAAGCGGGAACATCGTAGACGGCAATACCAGAAGCCAAAAGGTCATAGAAGATTTTTTGA
>JBBUHS010000136.1:3626-5689 GCA_038055675.1 Patescibacteria group bacterium
AGATCGGTATTTTGTTTGGCGCCCCGAGGAATCACAATGACATCCACTCGTTCTCCTTGTAGTTTTTTTCTTAAATCATCCACTCCCTGAAGGTCGTTGATGCCAGCAATCCGAGACGTTACTTCGTAGCCAATCTGGGGATTTTCTTTTAAGGTTCTGGCGAGTTCGCGGATAGCTGGATCGTCGCCAACAAAGAGAACTTTAAATAAACTTTGTTTTCCAAGACGAGCATTAAAGATTCGTCGCCAGATTATTTCGAGAACAACGAAAACAAGAATAAAAAGAGAGAGGTTGGCCCGAGGAGTAATGCCAAACCACGGAAGAAAGTAGAAGAGAGTAATAGTAACGAGGGTATTGATTAGTAGCGAGATGCTTAAGAGGCTGAGAAAGGTGATGTTATTTTTAAGACGTCTCAGGTCGTAGAGTCCGGCAATATAAAAAACGATAAGCCAGAGAGTAAAGACGAAAGAAAAAGGACCTAGGTGAATACCAAGCGCATCCTGCCAAGTCACATCATATCTAATGAAGAGAGCAAGAACGAGGGATCCATAGAGGACGACAATATCTCCTATAAGGAGGAGGATTGTTTTTTGAGATAAGGGAGAGGTCATGAGGGTTTCTGGGGGGTGCGTACGTCCCCGTACTTCACGGTGAATGGCCTATGAAAGACCAGTATCCAGATGTGGTTTATAGCATACCGAAAGCCAGTCGTGAATACCCCTTCCTTCATCAGGCGCCGGCCCGAGGCGAGCGTGGTGAGACGGAAAGAAAACTTCACTTTTCCAACTAGGCTCATTCTTCTCGCGATATCAGTATCTTCTCCGTAAAAAGGAATCTCAGTATTAAATCCGCCAATCTGATCGAGCGCTCCTTTTCGGAGGATAAAGTTTCCTCCTTGAAGCATCGTTCCTCGTCCGGTGAATAGTATGCTCGTAAGATGAATAAGAAATGCAAAGCTATAGAGCCCTTTGGCCAGAAAGCGAACATAAAAAGGAGAGTCGTAATAAATGTAGGGACCGCTCAAGGCAACCAATTTCGGATCTTTTTCAAACTCCTCCATCACCTTTTCGACCCAACCTGGCGTGAGCATGGTATCACCGTCGATATTAGCAAGTAGGTCACCAGTTGAAGAGAGATAACCCCTCTGACGAGCAAAGAGGAGTCCTTTTTGAGATTCCGATACTACTTTTACTCCGCCATATGAATTTGCAATCTCCGCGGTCCGGTCGGTTGAAGCATTATCAACAACAATGACTTCAGTCTGATATTCTTTACCTTTCAGTTCGCGAAAGATTGAATCCAGGCATCGCCAGATGTGCTCTTCTTCGTTGTAGGCAGGAATCGAAAAGCTGAGTTTCATAATCAATATAAGTTATTTAACGGGAATCAAGCTGAGGGACTTCTCCTGTGATGCTTTTTTCATACACCGTCTCCCATTTACGAGCAACCTCTTCGGGACTGAACCGAGTAACATAACGCTCGCCTTCTTTAGCAAGAGCCAAGCCGGCTTCGCGATTTTCATAAAGCCATAGGACCTTCTCTGTTAACTCGGTCAGGTTTCCCGGCTCGATTAGTATACCGCGTTCCGGTTCAACATACTCTTTGAGCCCCCAGGACCTGGCTACGAGGACCGGTAAGCGACAGGCCATAGCGTGCATAGTAACAATGCTCTGTGTTTCCGCGGTGCTCATCATAACGAAAGCGTCGCAGGCATTATAGATTCGATTCATTTGTTCTTCTTCTTTAACGAATCCTAAGAAATGAACACGGTTCTCAATGCCTAGGGTTTTTGATAGTTGGCGCAGTTCGTTCTCTTGCTGCCCTCGGCCGATAATTGCCACATCAATATCAACTTTTTCTTTGAGCGCCCCGACTACTTTTAAGAGCATATCAACTCTTTTCTCAGCTGCCACACGTCCGGCATAAAGCAAAGTGAAATTAGAAAAGCCATATTCCTTTTTAAGGAACGGTTTTTGTTCCAGAAGAGGTTTAAACGTCGATAAGTGTAGTGGGTTAGACATCGGAAGTCCTGGGCGACTAAATCCATTTGTCCGCATCTCATC
>JBBUHS010000137.1:0-1237 GCA_038055675.1 Patescibacteria group bacterium
AGGTAAAACAGGAACCAATAATACCGATAGTCATATGAAACGAAAAATTAACCATATCGTGAATCTCGTAAAAAATGCCTCTCGAAAAAAACTCATTGTCGGAGCAATTATCCTTATTATTCTCGGATATTTTTTCTTTTTCCGAGGTTCTACTTCTACGAGCGGTTTGACCACGGTGGAGTGGGGTACCGTCAAGCAGGAAATTAATATTACCGGAAACACTAAGCCCCTTGAGAGTGTGAACCTAGCTTTTGAACAAAGCGGTAGAATTGCGGAAGCAAGTGTCAGAGTGGGTAGTCGTGTCTCCCCTGGACAAATCCTCGCTCGCCTTGATCAGGACCAGCTTTTTGCCGAACGAGCTGGACAGCAGGCTAATGTGGAAAGCGAGGAGGCCACCCTAGAAGAAATGAAAAAAGGATCTCGACCGGAGGATGTCCAGATAAAACAAGCAGCCTTGGCCACCGCGAATCAATATCTTGATAGTAAATATCAGGAACTACTCGACACTTTGAATGATGCCTACATCAAGACCGACGACGCGATCCGAAAGCAACTCGACAGCCTTTTTACGAACGACGAAGAGTCTAATGTTCAGATCAGCTTCTCAGTTAGTAGCGTTCAAGTTGAAAGCGACCTGGAGGGAGGTCGACTTCTCGCCTCAGTCCATCTGAGTGCTTGGAAAAAAGAGCTGGCAGGGTTATTAAATAGTAATAGCAAGACGGACCTCGATAAGGCCGTCGCAAACGCTAGTCAGAAACTTTCCTCCATTCGTGATTTTCTGGGAAATCTTATGAGTGGTTTGAACGGTAGCAACAGTTCTTCCAACCCTCAGATCGAAACCTATAAAACCAATGTCAATATCGGACGCACAAATGTGAGTGCCGCCCTCATGAGCATCAATGGCGCCACTCAGGATATCGCCGCTCAGAAACTAACTATTAAGCAAAGTGAAGCAGATCTGAATAAAACTCTGGCTGGCAATACTCCTCAAAGTATTACCGCCCAAGCGGCTAAGGTAAAGCAAGCCCAGGCTCAGGTTCAGACAATCGACGCCCAAATTCAAAAAACAATCCTCCGAGCTCCTTTTTTTGGAGTCGTGACCAGGCAAGATGCTAAGGTTGGCGAGATCTCTTCTCCGAACACTCCGGTTATCTCTCTTATTTCTGAAGGTAAACTGGAGATAGAAGCGAATATTCCAGAAGTAATGGGAACAATTAGATAGAACAGATTTTTTCTA
>JBBUHS010000138.1:0-1031 GCA_038055675.1 Patescibacteria group bacterium
TTCCATTTTCTTGTGCGGATTCAGGGAGAGCAATCTCGGAACAAACCAGATTCCCTATGATGGCGTTACCGATAAAGACTGGGGTAGTACTCGTTCCTGCAGTGCCGTCATAGGGAAGACTGTACACTCCAAGCCGCTGGGACCATTGCGGCGTGTAATCCATGAAAGGGAAAAGCGTTACTTTTTTGTATGAGTCGACCAGCGCACCGCCTTTCCAAAAGTCTATTTGGCCAAAATACTCCCCTTTTTCTAAGTGAGTATCCCATGTTACCAGTATCGTTTCCGGCGGGACATGTGCGTTCAGCCATTTTCCAAAAATATCGTAATCCATCCCGATGACGTCTTTAGTAAAGCCACTGTTATCAAGTTTGTTTGCTAGGGTGCCTATCCATGGCGAAAAAGGATAAATAATGATATCTGGGTGCGACGTCAGCGCCTCTTTCACGCGCTTTTCAAGTAGTGGGAATTGAAATGAATCCTGTACTACCGTGCCAAATGCTTCGCTTTCCTTACGGGTCTGGTCTTGAATGACCGCTACGGAAATAGACGAAGATGCGGTCGTACGGGTTGCGGGGAAAATGTGTTGGTAGGCGAACGATGCACTGAGAATTATAACGAAGACGCTGAGAGGGATCAGGAGAGCGAAGTCTCGTTTTTTAGTTTGAAATAAGAATCGCAGCGCCTCTGCAATAGCGGCGTTTCCAAACACCACCATAAAGGTAACGAGAAACGTACCGCCAATACTTGCCACAAAACGCAGTGTTGGAATATAGGCCGCCGCATATGCAAGAGATCCGTAATTAAAACCCATAAATACCCTGCCAATAAACCACTCAGCCACCGCAAAAGTTCCAAAAAAAATTGCTCGCTCAAGTGGTGTTAATCGTTCTTTAATGATTCCAAATAGACAAATTGCCAGAGTGGTAATGATACTTATAAAAAGTACTATGGGGATGGCCAACCATTTAACTAACGCCGAAAAAAGGTGCGCCTCCGGAATCCAATTGAAGCCGGAGAGGGTTATCGAAAAT
>JBBUHS010000139.1:0-1367 GCA_038055675.1 Patescibacteria group bacterium
CATCACGAGCACCATTATCATGCAGCTCTTGACTATCATCTTCCCTAAGTTCAAGAAATGTATTACGAGGAAGGGGATCGCGGTCGTGCCAAGTTTAACCAGTACTCTCGTATTGTAGCCGTCCCTTTGGCCGCCATGCAGTCCTTCGGTTTCTTAAAAATCCTTGCCTCTCAGGGAGTTATTACCTCCCCGACCGGTTTTGATCTCTTGCGCGATGTGATTGTAATTACTGCTGGTTCTATGATTATTCTTTGGTTGGGTGAACTGATTGGCGAACAAAAAATTGGAAACGGTGTTTCTTTGATTATCTTTGCCGGTATTGTGAGTAGTCTTCCAAACAGCATCCGCTTGGCCTTAGAGGCCTACACGCCTTCAATGCTTCCGACTTATCTGGCCTTCGTGATTATCTCTATTCTGGTGATTCTCGGTGTCGTTTATCTGAATGAAGGTGAACGGAAAGTTCCGGTGGCGTATGCTAGGCGCGTTCGTGGAAACAAGATGTATGGCGGTGTGGCCAGCTATCTGCCACTTAAGGTCAACCAGGCGGGTATGATTCCTTTGATCTTTGCCGTCTCGGTTCTTCTCTTCCCTCAGTTTCTTGCTCAGGTTGTCGCCATATTTTCTTCGAGCCTTTCTTTGACGATGAATAACTGGGTGAATGCTTTCTTGAGTAACCAGCTTGTCTACGGTATTTCCTACTTTATTCTGGTTGTTGTTTTCACCTACTTCTACACCGCTATCACTTTTGATCCCAATGAGATTTCTAAAAACCTCCAGCGTTCGGGAGGCTTTGTGCCAGGACTTCGTCCAGGCGACATGACTAGTAAATATTTCAGTAAAGTTATCAACCGGGTCACTCTGTGGGGAGCTGTTTTTCTCGGCTTGATAGCTGTTCTTCCAATCATTGTTCAGCAGGTAACCGGTGTAGCGGTTTTGAGCATCAGTGGCACCGCCCTTCTGATTGTTGTGGCCGTTGCTCTGGACACGATGCGTCAGATCGATTCTCAGCTCACGGTTCGTGAGTACGATGGGATTGCGTAAAGTCTTGCCACTAGCTTAAACTCAGATTAGTCCAAGGGAGGATCGATATGGATACGGTCTTAGAAATCTTTCTTTTTATTTTGTTCTTGGGCGGCTACTCCCTATACACTCTGCGGAAGGAGTATGACTGCCCACCTCTTCGAAAGGCCACGTGGGAGTGGGAATGGACGTACGGTCTCCTGATCCACATCACCTGGCCAGAGAAGATGTTTGCCATCTACTTGAGGGGTGGGAACGATCCATTTGTTTTTGTTCCATACGAGCGAGTCCATGACCAGGAGTGCATGGGGTGGAGGCGGATCGGGTATCCCAAAGACTTCTAATCA
>JBBUHS010000140.1:0-3632 GCA_038055675.1 Patescibacteria group bacterium
CGTTGGGGTACAGCTGGCAGACAATCCAAAATAGCATCACTTCAGCGGTTCATGTGCAGGAGATTTTTGATGAACCAACCGAGAATTATGTACCTGAAGATGCAGTTGAGCTTAAGGCTATGACAGGAAGAGTGGAGTTTAAAAATGTCAGCTTTCGTTATGGGTAAGGTCAGCCAATTGTGCTTCGCGATGTGGATTTTGTGGTCGAGCCTGGCCAAGTGGTGGCGTTCGTGGGAGAGTCGGGGGTTGGAAAGAGTACGACAATTTCTCTTATTTCTGCGTACCATTTTCCTTCGGAGGGGCGGGTACTAATAGATGGAGTTGATACGCGACAGATTGGTCTGCATTCCCTTAGAGCACAGATTGGGGTCGTGCCCCAAGAAGTGGCTTTGTTTAACGACACAATCAAAAATAATATCCGTTACGGATCATTTGAGACGGATGACGAGTCAGTTCTAAAAGCCGCCCGAGAAGCACATGTGCACGAATTTGTGGAAGCATTTCCAGATAAGTACGAATCTCTGGTTGGCGAGAGAGGTATTAAGCTTTCCGTGGGTCAGAAACAACGAGTGGCAATTGCCCGAGCAATCTTACGAAACCCCGCGATTCTTATTCTTGATGAGCCAACCAGCGCACTGGATGCGAAGACGGAGAAGATTGTGACCGAAGCACTGGAAAGGCTGATGAAAGGACGAACGACGTTCATCATTGCTCATCGCTTGTCGACAGTTCGAAAGGCAGATGCTATATTCGTGTTCGAGAAGGGTGAAATTGTTGAGACGGGAACGCATGAGAAGTTGATTTCCAAAAAAGGTGGCGTGTATCATCATCTTTATGAGTATCAGATTGGTCTTCACTAATATGCTAAAGTAAAGATATGAAAGGTTTTCTTAATTTTGTTCGGGAGCAGGGAGTGGTTGGTCTGGCTGTTGGATTTATTTTGGGTGGCGCAGTTTCTAGGGTAGTAACCGCGCTGGTAACCGATATTATTAATCCACTCCTTGGGTTGTTATTGGGTGCGGTAGGAGGGCTGAAAACTGCCTCTATAGAGATTGGTACGGCTAAGATTCTCTATGGAGATTTACTGAGTGTTATTATCGATTTCGTCGTAGTAGCTCTGGTCGTTTACTACGGAATCAAAATGATTGGTTTGGAAAAGCTTGATAGGAAGAAACAGTAAGGGTTTGGTCTTTTTCATTTCTACCCTATCCCAAAGGCATAACGGTAAAAATCAGAAAGATCTTATCAGAGAGGAGGAGTATATCTATTTCAAAATAACCTAACTATTGCTACTATGGAAATAAATTATTTAGCAGTTTTAGCATGTGGAATTTTTGCAATGATTATTGGATTCGTGTGGTACGGGCCTCTTTTTGGAAAGAAGTGGCTCGAGGTAATGGGTGCTGATGTGAAAGATATAGCTACCCGGAAAGAAATGCAGAAAAAAGCGGGTCCGCTCTACGGTATCCAGTTTATTCTTACGCTTTTCCAGGCGTATGTTCTGGCCCATTATATCCAGGGGTGGAGTGAGGTTTCTAGTGTAGAAAACGCATTGTGGATCTGGGCAGCATTTGTGATGCCGATCGTGGCAGGTAGCGCGATGTGGAATAATGATTCAAAGAGGGTGGCTTGGACGCGCTTTCTTCTTCAGGGAGGGTATCAGCTGATTCTCTTTATTGCTTTCGGTTTGATTCTTGGTTACTGGCAGTAACTTTTTTTGAGGAAGAAATAAAAAAGGAGTACAGGAGAACTGTATTCCTTTGTGCTTTCTGACTGTTCTAGTTTTTGGAGAGGAGAATGGTGTCCCGTAGGGTGAATCCAGCCTCCGCCATCTCTTGTGCCCGATCGAAATCCGGATAGGTGGCGAGGACGAGGACAGTTCCCTCGGGACGGTACTGGAGGCGACAGGCCGTGTAAAGTCCAAGGCGCTCCACCGGTGTTTCACTGCAGGCGCTGACGATCGCCTCTACGCCGCCCGTTTCGTAGAGGGGACGAACGCTCCATGTCCGTTCCTGGTTTACGAGCTGAGCCCTCCAAAAGGCGGTCACTGTCTCGAAACAGATGAGAAGGACCACCAGGCCGCACAGAAAGATATTCGTACCCGGGTCTTTCTTTTCCGGTTCATTCTTCTCTTCCATCCGTATGCCCTCCTAGTTTTGGATTTTTTCCCCTTACGGAGTATCTGCTTATAGTATAGCTCATGAGCCTTGCTTATTACTACCAGAAACTTTGCGTGATAACTGAAAAGGACTACAATAGAACATTATGGAAAGCTGGATTATTTATGCGATTCTCTCAGCCTTTTTTGCCTCGCTAGTGGCAATTTTCGGGAAGATTGGTATTCAGGGAGTTGATAGTAACCTGGCTGTGGCCATAAGGACCGCTATCATTGTCTTCTTTGCTTGGGGTATTGTCTGGGTCCAGGGAAATGCGACGGATCTCTGGAAGATATCCGGTCACGCATATCTTTTCATCGGCCTCTCGGCTATTGCGACTGGCCTTTCCTGGCTTTTTTACTATAAGGCTCTCCAGATAGGAGAGGCTTCGAAGGTGGCTCCGATTGATAAGTTGAGCGTAGGGCTTACGATTCTTCTTGCCCTTGTCTTTTTGGGAGAAAAACCAACGACTGGAAATATTTTGGGAGGCTCTCTGGTTGTCGTGGGGGTTTTAATTACCGCATTAATAAAATAACTACAAAAACATGAAAGGATATAAAAATAGTATTGAAAAACTGACTCTCGAGAACGAAAACTTTCGCCACGTACTCTATACCGCAAAACACAGCCAGCTGGTTTTGATGTCTCTAAAACCTAACGAAGAGATCGGGCTTGAGGTTCATACTGATACCGATCAGTTCTTCCGCTTTGAAAAAGGAACGGGAAAGGTTTTTGTTGATGGTCTGGAGCAGGTAGTCGGTGATGGTGATGCCGTGATTGTGCCAGCCGGGGCCGAGCATAATGTTATAAACACCTCTTCTTCGGACTCATTAAAGCTCTACACCATCTACTCTCCAGCTCACCACAAAGACGGTGTGGTTCGTGAGACCAAAGAACAGGCCCTAGTCCAGGAAGAGCATTTCGATGGCAAGACCACGGAGTAACTTTTAGAAGCGTTGGGCGATATAGAGGACAAATAAAACCAAGCTACCCCACCAGCCGATATCAGAAACAATAAGACTAATCATAATCTTTCTCTGCCAGCTCTGAGATAGAAGTTCGTTGCCTTTTCCTTCGCGCTCTTTTTTAAGGAGGAAGGGATTGACTGCGAAAGATACGAAGCAACTATTCATGACAAGGACAAGGGCTACCGCGGCATGAACAAGGGGAATTCCAGACAGGGCCTGATCCCGGTAGAGAATAGTTCCTCCTAAAATAGCCAGGAATATACCAACCCAGATCAGAGGCTTAGTTACCTTGTGAGCGTGGGTGGTAGCCTCGGTCCAGTGCGGTGATTTACGAGCTAGGAAGCCGTGTATATCAATAATAGTTACCGCGCCGAGGCCGATGATAAATCCAGCCATCATCAGGAAAAGTCCGCAAGCGTCCAAGAGCTGTTGAGAGGAAAGGAAAGGGATCATAGAAAAAAAGGATGGTTCAGCCCACATTTTTTAAAGACTTTCTATTCCTATAGTA
>JBBUHS010000141.1:0-1714 GCA_038055675.1 Patescibacteria group bacterium
CGATAACCCAACCCCACTCCTCAACAAGGGCGGCAAAAATAAAGTCGGTTTCCGCTTCCGGTAAAAATCCGGCCTGCACCTGCGAACCCTGACCATATCCCTTCCCCCACCAGCCAGCGGAACCAATCGCAATCTTCGACTGAATCACATTGTAGTTGAATGTAAGGGCGTGCTGTTCCGGATAAAAAACGTTCTTAATACGTTCTTTGTGATACGGCTTCAGTACAAAACTCCACATTAGAATAAGGCCGACAATGAAAATGGCTCCCATAATTGCTAAGCGTTGCCACGGCAATCCGCTCAAAAGTAAAAAACCAAACCAGATGGCACCTAGGATAAGAGCTGAACCAAGATCAGGTTGAAGCGCAACAATACCAATTGGAATCACCACTAAGAGAAAAGAAATGATGATCGTAGACCAGGCTTTAATCTGGAGGTGTCGACGACTGAAGTAATAAGCATAGAGAAGGATGAGACTAATTTTCATAAGCTCCACCGGCTGAAAATTAAATGCCCCGAGACGGATCCAGGCCTGAGTCTCGCGAACAACCGGACTGGCCAGAGAGAGAAAGAGTAGGCCGGAAACGAAAATATACAGTCCCCACAGAACGCGTGATGAGGCAGTAATAATCCGAGGATCAAAGAAAATGAAAAAAACGATGGCCAGAATGCCAATCAGAATCCAGGCAAGCTGAGTAAAAAAAAGCTGTGGCGCGATACTCTGTAAGACCACGAGGCTCATGAAAAGAAGAGCTCCTCCGGGTAGGAAAAGGCGAAAAGACACGATCTAATCAGTCGTAACAAAAACCTGCGTCCTTTCCGTTTCTAGACTTGGTAACATCGGGTGAATAATAGTAAATGGCCTGGTTTCTCCAGAACGAAAGTCATCCAATTCTGTCCGAGCGGCTCCGATCGGAATCTGGAACTGATTAAAGAAAACGGCGATAACCTTAGCGGTGGGAATATCTATAATGTCGGCATTTGTTACATTACCTGTAACCGAAAGAAAATTGCCTGGCATTCTTTCTACCATCTGATCGCGAACAGAAACAATCGGCTGAGGCAAATATTCCGCCAGCTGCCAATCAACTTTGGTAAATCTGAGATCAGCTCGTTCAACTCGCTCTTTTGCATTTTCTACTTCGGCACTGGGAACAATCACATACCGAACCTGACTTGGATAGATTGTGGTGTTTTCTGAAAAGGTCGCGAGAGACTGATTATTTTTATTATACAAAGTAATTACATAAGAAATGAAAGCTCCGTGAGAATCGTTCGGATTTTTAATGCGAGCGAGGACGGTTGTTTTATCGGCAGTCGGGAAAAATGTTTCCGGTTCTTCAACAATAGAAATGGGCTGGAGATCAGCCGGTAAGCAAATCTGAGCGCAAATTCCCCCACAATCAATCCCCTCCTCATTTTGATTCTGTTTCTTATCGAAACAGGATGGCGCCGGCTTCACGAAAAAGAAAAAAAGCCAGGTCGAAATTAAAAGGATAATGGCGAGATAGACGCCCCCATAGAGAGCCTGCTTCGTTGTTCTCATATCCATATCTCCTATACTAGCCGATTTATGGTGAGCTTGTCGAACTATTTCCGAGACCCTGGAAAGAAAATGACAATATGAATAAAAATGTTAAAGATTAGATAAGGAACAAGCCTTCTCAGTACCGTACTCTTTGAATTCATTAAACTTGTTATACTTATGCCAATG
>JBBUHS010000142.1:0-6161 GCA_038055675.1 Patescibacteria group bacterium
GGTCGCGCCGTCAGGCCCTGTCATAATTCCCGAATGGTGTCCTGCGATTTTTACATTCGAATCATTATAAGAAATAGTGGTGCGGATCTGCTCCCAGTTTCTGCCTGGAGAGAAAGTGGCGTAGGAAGCGATATAGGGAATTTTCCCAGAAACACCGAGCCCAGCCGCGATCGTTGCCATGTTCTGTTCGGCAACTCCGATCTCAAAAAACCGCTCAGGGAATTTCTTCGCAAAAGCATCAACCCGGGTTGACTCGGTCAAGTCCGCAGAAAGCGCCACCACGTTCGGATCTGCCTCACCGGCGACTACTAATCCTTCGCCATACCCATTTCTGGTTGGCTTCTGATCAACGTCTTTGTCGAAGAGTTTGGGATTTAACTTCGCTTCCAGTGGAATCATACATTTATTTTACCACAGGCGTCGAAAACTCTCGATAATGCTCATTATCTCCGGGATGTTGTCCTGAAGGTAAAGATCTTGATCAGCATTTGTGCCGAATATACGAAACCAAAAAACTCGCTGATTTTTTGAATCATCTAAAAAGATAGCAATTTCAGTCTGCAAGGATGTGCGCGTAACTTTCAAGCCGGAAAGACCACCGATCGCTATCGACTCAACTTCGGCGCGAGTATATGCGGCAAAAGTGGAAGGCTCTCCTGGCTCTGTGAAACCGAAGGCGTTTGGAAAAATCCACTGCTCAAGACTTAAGTTAGGCGACTTAGGGCCAGTAAAAATTTCGAGACGATACCCATCCGTGCCTATCTTTTCTAAACTGACACCACTTCGGTCTGATCTATCAACTTGTAGGTAATTAGGGTACATAAACTCAAACCCATACTTCTCATTCCGGTATGTTTTCCAGCCTGCCGTGCTAGTTGTTAGTGATTGGTAGTTAGTAGTTAGTGCTTGATCCTGCTGTATAATCCTCCTTCCCTCATAGCCAATGTCTCGCATTTTTTGATATTTCACGCCGAATGAAAATCCAATAAACGGCAATGCCACAAAAAGCACGAGGGCTATCAGTTTCGAGTACCAGGTTACTTTATTCCACTCGATAGACATTATTTCGTGAATTTGAAGGTGGAAAAAATCTGATCTTCGATTTGTCTGCCTTTTTTATCAACAAACATAGAATCAAATATATGAATAAAGGAATTATCTCTTGGGATAATGAAGACTGAACCATTAGCTGAATAAGGATCTAGGCGATATGATTTTATACCCCCAATGAAAAGACTTTGATATTTTCCATGCGAATCCCCAAATACATCGATTCCAGGGTTTCCGTCATAATACTCAAAAACATCTAAATCATCCTTATTACTATTAACTTCAATATTAAAAGAAACGGGCTCTATTCCTTCTCTCCCGAAAGGAAGATGATGGAAGACAGTAATGTACTCTTCCTCAAAACGAACTCCAATTGTAGGTGGATACATGAACTCAAACCCGTACTTCTCGTTCCGATATGTTTTCCAACTTGCAGTGAGCGAAGTCGAACTGGTGGAGGTACTTGCGCTGAGCGAAGTTGAAGCGTCCGTTGCCAGTTGTGAGTTATTAGTTGTAAGTTGGCTTTGTAAAATCCTTCTCCCCTCGTAGCCAGCGACTCTCATCTCCTGATACATCATTCCTAAATAAAACCCAATAAACGGCAGCGCTACAAAGAGAATCAAGGCCAGAAGCTTTGAATACCACGTTACCTTATTCCATTCGATGGTCATTTTATGAATTTGAACGTGGAAACTACCTTATTAAGATTAAAAATGTCTTTAGAGTCGAAAGTATATACATGGCTCTTACTAGCTATAAAATAAGCGATCCCCGGTTCTTCTGTGAGGCTATCGACATAGGAGGCTTTTACTGCACTTTGTCCTGCAATAGTAGTTATCTCTTTAATACCGCTTGCATCAACATACTCTTCTATCCATTTATCCAACGAAAGAGGCGCTGTACCGCTCGAAAGACTGGAGGGGTTTGAACTAACTGAAAATCTCATGTTTATACCAAGTCCCTCTCCAAGTGCCACTGCTGGCATTTGAGAGACTTCTTTTGGGTCGTAAAAATCAGCCGAGAGTAAAGGTTCGCCCCGAAATAAATCATCGGCGAAAATTTCCGCTACCCATGTTGGGGGATACATAAACTCAAACCCATACTTCTCATTCCTATATGTTTTCCAGGTTGAGGTGTCGATTGTTGAGCTACTACTCAGTTGATTTACCTGTTTCTGTTCTTCACCTCCTTTTTGCATCAGCTGACTAATCACTTGCTTTGCCTGATCAACTGGGGTTTTCCCGGACAATCCGGGGGCGAGAGATGGCATCTGAATAAAACTTTTCGCATAGAAACCGCCACCCACCAGCACGGCCAAAATACCCAGGGTGATAACGAGCTCGAGCAAAGCAAAGCCATGGTTGTGCCTGAATTCCACACGCGAATCAGAGTTTTGCCACATAGTTTTATTATACTCTATCAACGCAACTTCTTCGCATGTTTCTCGAGCCACCGAGCGATCGCGGTAATCGATAGTTTTTTCGTAACGGCTGAAAGAGTAAACCGCTCTAATTCTTTACTGGTTGTAACAAGCTTATAACCATTTAAGGATAAAAATCGAGCGGTAGTAACTATTGCCGTTCGCTTATTACCATCCGTAAATGGATGGTTCCTGGCCAGAGATTCAAAGAGAGCGGCGGCCTTAAGGAGTACTCCGACATAGAGTTCTTTTCCTCCAAAGACACTCCGTGGTCGATGAATGGCTGATTCCAAGAGTCCTAGATCGCGCACGCCGTGAAGCCCGCCTGTTTCGTCAATGACAAGTGCGTGAATGATCAGAACTTCTCTTGCGGCGAGATACCGCATAGACATTTATTTTTTAGCCAAGACCTCGAGAGCTGGACGATATTCCTCGATAAACTTTTTTGTCCAAGCAATCACTTCCTCGTCGCGCACCGAACCTTTTTTAGCTGGCCTCACGATCATCATATCCTGCCTCGTTTCCACATCAAGCTGGTCGCCAATTTTAAGACGAAGCTTTTTAAGCGATTCTTTGGGAATCGTTACCGCTGCTGAACTACCTACTTTGAGTACTTTCTGAGTCATAGCTCTATTATAATCAGATTATAACCAATGTCAAGATCACTATTTCGTGAATTTGAAGGTGGAAAGAATGTTTTCTAGAAGTATAGAACTTTTGTGTAATATAAGGCTTAGAGATTCACCTTTTTCAAATGTGATTATGTCAACGTATGCAAAGGGTTTATCGATATCTTGCCCAATGGGCACATGGGCATAATGCACTCCCTTTTGTCCGTTAATAACAATCGTCGTGGAAACACTAGCATCCTTAACATTCCCAGGAATTCCAATGTTTATATCAAAATCACTTGTTATGCCATGATAATTACTACAATCCTCTACCTGGTCTTTAGATGAGTAGAACATTACTTGAATTCCATTATCACAAACTAGATTCTCCCAACTTAATGGAATACTAACGGAATACCCATAATACTCCTCATTCCGGTAGGTTTTCCAGGTAGAAGTATCAATCGTTGAGCTACTACTCAATTGATTTACCTGCTTCTGTTCTTCGTCCCCCTTTTGCATCAGCTGACTAATCACCTGCCTTGCCTGATCAACGGGATTGGTAGATGTGCTGTTCGCTAAAAGAGGAGATTTCTGGATAGTGTCCAGAAGATACGGTCCGCCACCAAAAAAGACGACTAAAACTCCAACTGCAATAATCGTTCCTAGTAAACCAAGTCCGCCTCGATTTCTATAGTTCATCTGTACTAGATTCTAAATTCTAGTTTTTAACTCCTATCCGTGCGATTTCCGATACCGGTCCATAAGCCACGTACTGCCACCAATCACAAGGGCGGCGATCACGAGACCGACAAAAAACTTCAACTGGTCATTAGTACTCCACCAGCCACGAGCATAGCCGTAAATAATCCCCCAAAGACCGGCTAACATCATGCCAATTGGCACACCCTGACTCGCAACGTTAGTCTTAAAGATAACCAAAAATCCACCGATAAAAACAAGGATGCCAATAATGTTCGCGATTACAAAGATATCGCGATTGTATTCTTTCATGGTCAGTTCCCATTCTTTCTGCTTCTGATTCATGACTTCCTGCTGAGCCTCCTGTTCTTTAAAATACTTATCTCTTTTTTCGATACAATCAGTATCTCCTTTCACACAGCTCGTCTCGACGTAGGGAATTGGTTTTCCGAACATTGCGTAATCTAATTGCGGCGGCTCCGGATGAAAAGCCCGAATGCCTAAAATGATTAACGAACCCAAGATTAATGCCGTCGCAACTCCTACTACGATGTTTATTATTTTCATCCCGTTAGAAGCAAGGTAGATATAAGCACCTTGCAGATTATAAATTTAAGTTGACTTTTTCTCATTTTACTACTGAAACCGATAAATAACTAGGCTTCTAACGGGATTCATATTGATTTTTATTTTTACTAATCACTAACCACTATACCCTATCCACTACTGATGTTCCGAACTTATCTTCCCTCCCATCGTACGTAACTCATGAAGCGCTACTTTCGCTTGTTCGGCCTTTGGTGGCGCTCCGGGCACATCGGAAATGCCGGGTGGCATACCGTGCCATAGATAATTATTTTCCATAAAGTCTACTCCTCGCCCAGGAATGGTGTGTGCAATAATCACGGTTGGTTTTTCGTAAATTGCTTTCGCCTCCGAGGTAGCCGCAATAATCTGCTCAAAGCTATGGCCATCAATCTCGAGTGTGTGCCAGTTGAAGGCTTCATATTTAAGACGAAGTGGCTCAAGTGGCATTACGTCTTCCGTGTGTCCGTCGATCTGGATATTATTTCTGTCGATAATAGCCACAAGATTATTGAGTCTATTCTTTCCTGCAAACATCACCGCCTCCCAGTGATTTCCCTCCTGATGCTCACCATCGGAAAGGAGACAGTAGATGCGGTGTTTTCCTCGTGATGCACCCTTCGAACCACTTGTGGTGAGCGTAGCTGAGCCACTTGTGGTGAGCGTAGTCGAACCATTATGATCAAGTCTGGCCGCTAGAGACATGCCAATCGCCTGAGACAAACCTGAACCAAGGGGACCAGAGGTTGATTCTAATCCAGGCAAAGCTGACCGGTGTGGATGGCCTTGAAGCCGAGATCCCAACTTTCGCAATGTCTTCAGTTCGCTTTCTTTAAAATATCCGGCCCTGGCAAGTGCGGCGTAGAGAATTGGACAGATATGACCATTTGAAAGTACCAATCGATCCCGATCAGGCCAGTTTGGTTTCTTGGGATTATGATTCAGAATATGAAAATAAAGTGCCGTAAAAATATCCGCCATTCCTAAAGGACCAGCCGAGTGACCAGAGCCGGCTTCGGCCAACATCTTAATCACATCCTGCCGGAGAATCACCGACATTTCGGTTAAAAACTTCAACTTTTTATCGTATAGGGGTTCCATTTTATTTCAAATTGAGGTAGAGTGACCCATTCCAAAAAGAACAACGAGCGTAGTTATTAAAAATGTTACAACTACTCCAAAAATCAAACTAGAGTTAGAAATATATTTTCCAAAAATAAAAAGTCGCAAAACATAAACCAAAAAAATAAAGAAAGCGACACCTAGAGACCAGGAAACAGCTAGTAATGGCCACGGGCCCGGAATAGTTCTCCATAAAGCATTAAAAAAAATATTTCCAAAAAATGCACTGGCGGCCGTAAAAGCAGATCCTATTAAAACACCCCCTACAAATTTCAAAATCTTATCAATCATCATATTTAGATATGTACTTATATTCTTTGTAACTCTCGGAATGCTGCTCCGGGGTCATGAGCATCCAGGACATACGAAGCAGAAACGATCGTATTTGCACCGCACGCTTTGACGAGCATTGCCGTCTCCAAATTCATACCGCCATCAACTTCAATTGTAGCATGCGGCGCTTCGGCTCTCAAAAACTTTATTTTATCGAGAACAACCGGTAAAAATTTCTGCCCGGCAAAACCAGGATTAACCGCTAGAACCTGAAAGGCCTTCCAGGTTTTCAGATGAGGACGATAGGCCTCGACTGACGTTTCGGGACTCGAAGCAAGCATTGCCTCTGCCTTATAACCATCACAGGCGCGCAAAATAAAATCTGCATCGGTCATACG
>JBBUHS010000143.1:0-4623 GCA_038055675.1 Patescibacteria group bacterium
CTTACAAGGAAGATGTCGAGGCGGTCTAAAAATCCAGAAGAATAAAGCCTCTTCCAAAAGCTTTTCCGTTCCGTCATATAAATTACCTCGTCTTCAAGACGAGCCATCACGCGAACACCCATGTATAAGAGCCCGCCAAAAGAAGTCATAAGAGCAAGCGTAAATATGAACTGGGCGAGAACGAGCATTGTAAAAGATGATAAGAACTAAAACTAGATAGCCAAGCGATGAAAACTATTTACCTGGATGTTTTCACCAACTCGGGCAGCCACTTCTTTCACCAAGGCATCGATGGTCTTATTCTCGTCACGGAGATATGGTTGGGCCAAAAGTGCCTCAACTGAAGCCGGCTCATCAGCAGCAATCTGCATCACCAGCTCTTTAGCCAGTTGCTGGAAGTCTGCGGATCGAATCACGAAATCTGTCTCGGCTCGAAGATCCAAAAGCACACCAATTCGGCCGTTGTGGACGTATGATTCGATAAGACCGGCACCGGCTTCCCGTCCTGATCGTTTTTCTACTTTTATCAGACCGCGCTCGCGAACCAAGCTCAAGGCTTCATCAAAATTTCCCTTCGCGTCATCAAGGGCTTTTTTGCATTCCATTACTCCCGCACCAGTCACATCGCGCAACTTCTGCACTTCGCTCATTGAGATAGCCATGTGTAATAAATATAAATTATTTAATTTGTTCCGAACCAAGCCTATTCTATTTTACTCTGCTTTTAGAACTTGGGAAGTGGGTGTTCCCGGCGAAACTGGCTGGGCAACCTTCGCCTTGGCCAAAGCTTCGCTTACTTTTCCAATGAACCAAGCGATGCTGGTTCTGGACTTGGTGTTTCCGAGAACCAAGTAGTCCACCATATCCGGATCGCTCATTGTGTCACCAAAAGCGACAACGGGAATTTTCATGAGTCGAGCCTCTTTAACAGCGGTGATGTGAAGATGTGGATCAATGATGATTAAGGCTTTTGGAAGATCGGTCATTGTTTGAATTCCTCCAAACAACTCGTCCATACGAATAATATCTCGCTCAATGTTCAATCGCTCCTTCTTTTTTAAGTGTTCAAAAGCATTAGCTTGAAAATCAGCGCGGAGTTTCACGAAGTGATCCTTGCGGCCAATCAAACTCTTAAAGTTAGTGAGGATTCCTCCCAACCACCGGCGTAAAACAATTGGAAAACCGAACTGCTCGCCAAAAACTTTGGCTGACTCCTGGGCGGCTGGCTGAGTGGCTACTAAAAGGAAGTGTCCACCGTTTTCTCGAATCTTAGAAAGGAAGGCGAGGGACATATCCATCGCATCAACGGTCTTTGTGAGATCGATTAGCTCAATTCCACCCCGATTTCCAAAGACAAGTCCTTTTACCTTTGGATTAGTCTTACTCTTATGGCTACCATAAAAGACGCCTGCATCCACCATTTCCTGAATCTGGGCCTCGAGTACTGGGTTTTCCTTAGTTATTTCCATAAACAGATATGGGTCAGAGTATAGGTGAAAAGCCCCTATTTGTAAAGGCTAGAAAGATTATTTGAATAATGCACTTATTTTCGGTGAGTTCCTATCTGAATAGGCAAATTCATAAACACTTTCTCCCGTAGAATGTTCCATAATTCCCCCAACCACATGAGCTGGAATATCCATTCCTGATTTCAAATAATACAAACAAGTGTCTGGCGATATCGGGATATAGATTAAAGAATCATCCTTCAACTCCCACAAGAAAGGACCAATATTCCTTTTTTGGATAAGATTATACATTTCTACCGGATTGTCTGATAAATAAAAAAATGCCGGAGGATTTGCCTTAATCCAGTAGAAATTCCCCCTGTATATTATACTGCCCAAATCACCTCCTATTCTAAGCGCAATGCCGAGAATTATATTCTTGACTCCCTGCACCTTTCGCTTATTCTGAAGACCAAATTTAACTAGTTTTTGAGGCGTTATCAAATATTTGTTTTCGAAGAATACTTCCTTATAAAAATTAGACTCTAGCATTTCTTCTAGTGAGATCCCTCTGTCTAAGTATAAATACTCAAGTACTTCTGTCACCTGAGCAAAAAATTTAGGAGTACGTATATATTGAAAACCAACAAAGCTTACTAGAATACTTTCTTCGAGAAATGTTAACTTGGCATTTTCATTTTTTATAATTTTATTGAGAACTCTTGAAGTAAATTTCTCGAGGGTGTGAGCAAAAATCTGCTTTTCAATGAAGTCACTTTGTTGTTTTGTTTTTCTATCTTTAAAAGAATAAAGATTGGGAATGAAAGCTGCTTGTTTTTCTATTGAAACTGCTCTTGTGGTTTTTTTATAAGTATATTCATAAATATTGGATGTATTTAAGATACTAAAGTTTCTCAATAAAAATTGGGGAATATAATGGTGTTTTTCTCCTTCTTTATAGGTTAAAACATAGGCATTTCTAGTTAATAAATTATAAAAGCCAAATAGTGGTCTCAATAAAAGTTCATTATCAAGCTCTATGTACAGACAGAATTTCATTATTCTGTCTGCGATTTTTAATCTTATCTTGGCAAACCTATTTTCCTCTATACCCCTTGAATGCACTGTGATTTTTTTATTTTTCAATGCTTGTAACTACTAGCTTTCGAAAAAAGATTAAAACTCCACCGCAATTTTGGCCAGTCGTCCATCATTAAAAGGATGCTTAATCTCTCGCATCTCCGTCACGAGGTCGGCCCGATCAATTAATTCCTGGGGCGCTCCCCGACCGGTCATTAAAACCAACTTCTCGTCCTCAACATTTTCTAGAGATTCTAAGACGTCTTCGATCTTTAAGAGATTTAAAGAAAGGGCGACATTCAGTTCGTCTAAAACAATAAAATCAAAGTTCGGCAGTTCTTCCTTAAACATCTCGAGGGCTTTTTTTGCTGCCGCCTGATGATCTTCTAAAGGCAAGGAGTCTCCAAGAATCCCGACAAATCCCAAGCCCATCTTTCGGATCTCAAAGTTATACAGCTCTGGAAATCTTTCAACAATTTCTTTTCCAGACTCCAGGTCCATCATCTTCTTTTTAGCGTCCTGCACTTTTTTTGCAAACGTATCCTCACCAGATTTCCACGGCCCTTTAATGAACTGGATCATCAGGACCTTCTTCCCTCGGCCCATTGTCCTCATTGTTTGCCCGAGGGCCGCTGTCGTTTTTCCTTTTCCATTCCCTGTGAATACTATAATCATAAATTAATGCCTCGCCGTAGTTTTAACGAAGGCCGGGCGTTTCCCGTAAAAACAATAATCATGGTTTTAAAATTCAAAAGCTTCTCCTGGCGCAAGCGGACGAAAGTCTATATAACCACCCTCGTAGTAATTTTTCCAAACACCGTACTGCCGCTCCAAAAATCCATCGAGAACAAATCCATCATGACACGGAATAATGTGTCCCGGCTGTACTGACTGAGCAAACTCGGCAATCTCTGAAACCTTTCCCCAAGGCGCAAGAATTGGCAAAGCTAAAACCTTTACTCCCTTAATATCCCGAAGACTATAGTCTAACGAATCACCAGTTGCGAGGAACGTCCCATTCACTAAGTAAGCCGTATTCTGCGGCACTGGTATTAGGAGCTGCTCATGTGTCGCCTCAATAGCTCGAATATAGAAACTGCCAATCTTTTTTTCTCCGGTTTCAAAAACCGTGCAAGCGATATTTTCTTTATTTAAAGTCTCCTGAGTGTCGGTGTTTGTAAAAATTGAAACACCCGGATTATTGATAAGAACTTTTTTCAGAGCCGAAATGTCTAGATGATCAGGATGATTATGGGTAATGAAAATTGCCTGGAGATTTTTGAATATTTCCGGATCAGTCCGACCCTCCATAAAACAAAATATCCCTGGATCAAAAAGGATTTTGTCGCTTCCCTCTTCTAGGAGAAAACAGGAGTGGTAGTACTTCGTTAGTCGCATAAGGAGATTATAACGGGACAGAGCCGAATCGCAAAAATTGACTAAAAAATCATTCTGCCGTTTAATACTAAAAGCAAAACCCTACCTAAAGGAGGACGTCGATGCGGGTTGTCTCGAAAAACGTTACGGACCTCGGGTCTGGCCAGAAAATCGAAGTGACGGTTTACAATGATGGAATGGTCCATATCGCAGGAGCAGTCAAGGTGTTATGTGAAATGCGCTATCTGTCACTGAAAGATGGGATCCTCATCCTCGACGATCAATCTAGCCACGATGGGACTATCCGGATCGTAACCGAAAAACAATCATCCGGAGCCGTTCACATCGACGTTCATTGTGATGATCGGTATGCATGGTATCAGAGTCCTCAGCTCACCATCGGCACTCGAGTTAACTTCGAGCGAGGCCGCGAGCGGGACTTTGAAATATCGGCTGGGCGAAAAGAGAGTGGGGAACGCCACATCCTCTTCAGCGAACCCTACAGACCGCGCAAGGTAGCCTGAATTAGACAAGGCCAATCTCCACAGAGACTTGGCTTTTTTATTTAGAGAATCACTCCACCTCCCAAAACGTCTCCTTTTTTAGAGTAGAAAACTGCTGATTGTCCGGGAGCCACAAATTTCTGAGGCTGGTCGAAAACAAGAGAAATTTTTCCTTTTTCTTCTCCACCGGCCGGTTCCCGATAAGTAGTCATATA
>JBBUHS010000144.1:0-1903 GCA_038055675.1 Patescibacteria group bacterium
CTCTGCCAGCTCTGATCTGACGGCGATATTCATGGCGAGGTGAGCAAAGGTCTCCTCACCCTGCAAGGAAGGATACTCTATATGCAAACCCCTAGATTCATGGGCCGGAAGTGATATACTGAAGTCAGAAAGGGGGGTTTCTAATGCCTCGATTCCTGCGGCAGGCGGCGCTCCTTGGCTGGGCTTTCATGTCATATGGAGAAGGGGGTTCGATGGCTCCTGATGTCACTACCCACTCTCCTTCCTATATTGACCAAGAAACCTGTGATAGAGCGGCGGGTTGGCTCCGAGAACAGATCAAGACAGCTGGACGAGAAACTGCTGTTTCCATATGCTATCAGACCGATGGTCCTCCAGAGCAACCAGGAAATCAGCTACAAGCCGCCCGCCCCTAACTGCGAACGGCTTTTTTATTTTTTAGAAAATCTTGTAAAAAAAATATTTTGTCGATATGATAGGTGCAGTAAATGTCGCAATTTGGAGGACAGGATGGGTACATGGAGACAAACTAATCTAGGAATAGTGAAAGATCTGTCGGGGAAAACGACTGCTCAGTTGCTAACTATCCTAATACATACTGATGATCGAGCTACTCAAAATGCGATTCAACAACTGATCCACTGGCGAGAAAACCGTAACCCGCTTGGTTATCCTCAGCCTAAAACCAGATTAATTGATGGCGTGAGAGTCTTCACCTATATTCAGTCTGACAGCCAACCGACTGAGAACTGGCGGGGATTCGCCTGCAATCTGATTGATCTAATTATCGGTCTCCTCTTTAGCCTCCGATCCAGGCTTCTGCCGCGCTGACTAGTCAGGCGGCTTTTTATTGATTTGGGCCAAAATGATATAATAAGCCCATGACGCAAAATAAAATATTGTATGCCATTCTAGGGTTGGCTGTATTTGGTTTGGCGGGACTGGCAGTCAGTATGCGTGAATCGGGAGGTCGGCCGTAAGGAGGAACCCCTATGGAAAACCAGAGCTCAACCGAAGCCGTGGCTTCAACTTCAGCTTCTTCCCTGAATGTGGAAATTTCCGTAACCGCTGGAACATCTTCCCAATAATTATTATCTCACCTACTATGAACTCACAAAAACTTTCTTCATACGCTCCTATTCTTCTTCGTTTCACCTTAACCGCAGTCTTTGCCTGGTTTGACTTTTCTCAGCTTACTGACCCGGCCTCATGGATAAGAATCGTGCCGGAGTGGGCCATGAGCCTCTTAGGAATGGATGCCGCAATGATTGTGAAACTGAATGGTACATTTGAAGTAATCGCTGGTTTCCTCCTCGCTATCGGGTTTGCGGTTCGATACGTTTCTATTCTTCTCTTCCTCCACTTGATTGTGATTGCGTCTACTTTCGGAAATAGTCCGACTGGAATTCGTGATTTTGGCCTCAGCTTTGCCACCCTTGCGCTTGCTCTCTTTGGACAAGACAAATGGAGCCTCTATCCGAAAGTTAATAATGATGGCGCTTTTCGGTAAGAGATACGTTCTCCTCGTTTTACTTTTTGTTTCACTGACCGCTATTATTCTTCTCTCCCTCGGCCGGGTACCGTTTTACGAAAACGGCCCGGTCGCGTTGTGGTCATCAAACGTAAATAGCGACCAGAACTCCCAGCAGTTCGCCGACATCTATACTTTCACTCATCTAATCCATGGGTTGGTTTTCTATTTTTTTCTTTGGTTCTTTTTTAGAGAGAAGCTGTCTCCAGGTGCCCGCTTGGCTCTTGCGGTAGGCATCGAGTGTGCGTGGGAAATTATTGAAAATACGGACTTCGTCATCCAGCGATACCGCGAAGCAACTATTTCCCTAGACTACTATGGTGATAGCGTTCTGAACTTTCTTGGAGATATCCTCGCCTGTTTTCTTGGCTTCATAGCTGCTCGGAAATTCCC
>JBBUHS010000145.1:0-3139 GCA_038055675.1 Patescibacteria group bacterium
CTACGCCATGAGTCTGGTCGAGTTTTCAAGTTGCCGAAGCAGGTAGGCCAACCTCTATTACTGCTGTGCGGTCGGGTCGGTATGTGAGGGTTCAGCGTAGTTTATCCGGGAATCCTAACTGGCTTCAGTTGGCCGAGGTGGAGGTTATGGGACGGTAGGTTAGATTTTTAAAATGGTATAATAAAAGAGTTCTATGAGATTTTTGAAACATAATCGTTCTGGGCAGTCTCTAGCTGAAGTTTTAGTCGCCACCACGATTACCGCTATTTTGGTGGTAGCGGCAGTTGCCCTTATCTCTCCAGTCATTCGGAATGATAAATATGTTGGAAAGCTGGGAACGAGTACGGCTCTTAGTCGCGAACTTCTGGAGAATGTAAAAACCTTTACTGCCTCCAACTGGCACAATATCTCCGACCGCGCGACCAGCTCCTTAAATAAATACTATTTAATTACCAACACCTCTCCGTTTCAGGTTACGTCCGGTTCTTCGACAGTGATAGTCGCTAGTACCACGTACACAACATATTTTTATGTTGACGAGGCGCGTCGAGACATAACTACTAAAAATGTTACGACGACGCTTATTAATTCGACTATCGATCCAGCTACCCTCATTGTTACCGTCGTTACCACTTTTCCCGATAATCAGTCGAGTACTGTCTCTCAGATCCTGACCCGTTTCCAGAACTCGGTTTTTATTCAGAGCGACTGGTCGGGAGGGGAAGGAGCTCCTCCTACCACAAGCAGTAGTATTAACCAGTTTGTAACTGGCTCAAATATTAATACTACGAGTACGCCTGGTTCTATTATTTTGAATAATCTATAATTAAAGCTAATGGCTCAGACTTTTTCTTATCGGCGGGCCCTTTTCCTTATCATTTTCGGAAGCGTTTTTACTGGTATCGCTTCCCTTTTTCTTTTTTCGGGAGGCTGGAATCAGTACGAAGGATATGCCGCCGGTATTGATTCGGGTGCTAATAACCACTGGGCTTGGAATGATGCTATTGGCTGGGTAGATTTTTATCCGACACCCCCCAATATCGTGGTCAGTGATAGTCAGCTTTCTGGCTATGCCAGTTCTTCTGTTGGTGAAATCTCTTTAGATTGCTTCTCAACTTCCATTGGTGATAGGTGCGGATTCAGTAACTATAAGGTCTATAACGATGGATCCGGAAATCTTTCTGGATTTGCCTGGAATGATGCAATTGGCTGGATCAGTTTTTGTAATAATCGGCCCGAGTGTCCAGGAACAGGAGGAAGTCATCATGTATATATAAATGCCAACCAGGAGTTTGAGGGTTATGCCTGGAATGATATCGTTGGCTGGATTAGTTTTAACTGCATTACGAATACGCCAACCTGTCCGCCAAGCGTTGATTACCGCGTGAAAACAACTTGGGTAGCTACTCCTTCTACCGGCTGGTTGGAGTCGGGGACTTTTGATACGAATGTGTACGATGGAGCACAGATTAACTCAATTCTTTGGAGGGGGAGCAAGCCGGCAGGAACAGCGGTTCGTTTCCAGATGGCCTTTAGTAGTAGCTCTGTCGGAACTTGGAATTTCCAGTGGGATGCGGTATCAACAACCTCCCCAGAGGTTGATCCGAACATATCTCTTCCTATCGACTACACCCTCGGAGCGAATCAAAGGTACTTTAGATATAAAGTTCATCTTTTCTCTAACCTTGCCCATACTGCCACTCCCCGAGTTGATGATGTTATTGTGAACTGGAGCCGATAAGGAACTGCTTCAGGAGCATCCCCAGTTTTCTAAAAAAGAAGGATGCTCATATCTGAAAGAAAGGATATAATAAAGAAGTAATGAAAGAGTCTAGAATTCGACTAGGACATTTTATGAGTTGCCAGAAAGGACAGATTGCCCTGACTACTGTTTTCTTAATCGGTAGTTTTATCATTATTATGGCTCTGACCCTCGCTTTTCTCTCGGTCAGTATTGTTGTTTCAGGTCGCTCTGTGCAGTCTGCCAACCAAGCTCTTTTTGTTGCTTCTGCCGGGGCCGAGGACGCTATTTTAAAAATCGTTCGAGATAACACGCTCTCTGGTAGTTTTGCTTTGAATGTTGGGGGAAAAATTGCTACGGTGAACATCTCGGTGATTACCGATGGCCGAGTTGTTATTACCTCGAGCTCTACCGTTAACTCGAGTCAGAAGACGGTTCAGGCGATTATCTCTATCGTTTCCTCAACGGGTCAGGTGAGTGTTGTATCAATGCAGCAAATTTAAAATAGTATGAAGTTCCCTTCATTTTTTAATACAGTACTCGAGGCACTGCGGGTCAAAACTCCCGTGGCTGGTCTTGAGATATCGGACCTGACACTTCGCCTGGCTGTTCCAGGGAGTGAGCGTTGGGATATTTATAACGAACGACTACCCTTGGGAGTAATTGAAGATGGCGTGGTGAAGGATCCGGTTCGATTTAAGGAATCAATACTGTCACTTAAAAAATTAGCGGCCGAAAGATATGGAAAGAGAAAAATTCCTGTCGTGGTGAGCTTGGTATCAAGTCAGATATACACCCAAGCCTTTCCTTTGCCAGTTGTTCAAGAGGGCGAAACTGAAAAAGTAATCGCCTTGAACCTGAAGATGATCTCCCCACTTAACTTCGACGATGTCTATGTTGGTTGGCAGTATGTTAAGAAGGAAAGTAGTGCTGGTCGGTTTGAAATTCTCGGAGCATTTCTGAAGCGTCCGGTGGTTTTGGGCATTGAGAGTGCTCTTGAAGGGGGTGGCTTTCGACCACTGGCACTCGAGCCGCGCTCGCTTTCTCTCGCGCGACTCATTCGAAATCTGGGAATGGGTGCGGTTGGCGGAAAGCCCGCCGCCGTTCTTTCGGTGAGCGAAGAAGGTTTGAATTTTCTAGTCGTGAAAGAAGGGCAGATGTACTTTGAGTACACCGAGTTGTGGAAAAATTTGTATGATCCAGGAAAGTATATCAGTCTCGATGAATTTAAGGCGGCTATTAAGCGGAGCGTCCAGCAACTGATCAATTTTTACAGCCAGCGGTGGCCTGAGCCGCTCGGCGAGTTTTTGATCATTGCTCCCAGCCTCGTCTCTGAAGTTGAAAAAATTTTAAAAGACGATTTTTCTTTTCCGGCCCACGAGCTCATTTTCCCTCAGG
>JBBUHS010000146.1:0-9075 GCA_038055675.1 Patescibacteria group bacterium
CGTCGGCATTGATCCGATTCAGGCCTTGATTGTGACGGCAGTTTTAAATGCTATCGTTTCCGTTCCCCTCATTTTTCTCATTATCTCCATATCCTCTAACCCAAAAATTATGGGAGAGTACACGAGTGGTCTCCTATCAAAAACTTTTCTTTGGATCACTTTCCTCGTGGTCCTCGTCTCGTCGGTAGCCACTCTCATCATGATCTGGTAGTCGAAAAAATCGTTCGCTTTTTTCAAGAGCTAGTCGTTGTGGGAAATAACCTTCTTTCGCATTCGAGGTGTACTCGTCTTCTTGAGGTCACTCAAGAACTGGTTCAAATCAGCAGAAGCGACACATCCTACGGTATCAGCACCGCCATAATAAACTAACAACGTATCGTCTATAATTGCCGCTCCGCAGCTATAAATCACACCCGACTTATATCCTTTGTTTTCGTAAACTTCGTCGGGAGCCAAAATCGGAGCCTTCGAACGGTGGAGAACTTTCTCAGGATTTTTCAAGTCTAAAAGCATCGCCCCAATTTTGTAACGCCCCGGGTCTTTATCGTCAATGGCGTGGTAGATGAGAAGCCAACCGTCTTTTGTCTTTAAGGGTGGCGGCCCCACTCCGCGAACTCGGCTATCCCACACTCCCCGACGAACCGGCGCTTCGTGCTGACTCTTTATAAATGTGCTCCCGTCAAAATCAAGATTATCAAAATAATCAATCAGTATCTCTGGAGTAATACTATGGAGAATTGCGAACTTACCATTGATCTTTTCGGGAAAAATGACCCAGTTCTTATTCGTCTGTCCCGGTGATGAAATAAGAACCGACCTTCCCCAGTTCCAGTTTTTCCGGAGAAAATCCTCAACCGAAATAGAAGTAAGCGCTACTCGTGGCGCCTCATACCCATTCCAAGAGGTGTAGGTGATGTAAATCTTCCCCTCAATGAAAGTTGCCCGAGGATCTTCACAACCACCGTATCCCCCGCCAGAAGGAGAAAGATACCGCGGCAAACTGGGATTCCCAACCTCGAAAGAGGTAGGGGCAAAATAGATTGGCCGCGGGGAACGGTAGCTGATCGTGTGTCCATCTTTACTTTCGGAGTATCCGAACACAGAAAGATCATCGTTTCCGATAGCCCGATAGATTAAGTGCACCTTCCCGTCTAGTGTCACCGCTCCCGGATTAAATGTTGCCTGCGTCTCCCAAGAGTGTTCGGTTGGTGTGAGAATAGGATTCCGAGAAGATCGCTCGAGGGTGAGCGACTGTTTTTTAGCTTGAAGTTGTTTTTTCTTCTGTTTTTTGACTATCCGCTTCGGTCGGCGAACTATCTTTTTCTGGACCTGTTTTTTAGAAACTACTTTTTTCTTTTGTAAAATAACTCGAGCTGACTTGTTTTGGGAAGCGGGCTTTGCAACAACTTTCTTAAGGCCACGAAGAGTACTGGTTTTCTTTGCCTCCTTGGTCAAAATTATTTTTTTTCTCACAGCCATGAGTATGGTCTTAGGAAAATTATACCACAGGAAAGATTGTTGTATAATAACTGTATGATTAAAATTACTCGTTCTCCGCACAACCCCATTTTAAAGCCAGACCGCTCCCGAGCCTGGGAGGGAGAGGCTGTGTTTAACGGCTGCCCCGTGAAACACAAGAATAAAACCGTCCTCCTCTACCGAGCCCTCTCCTTTCCTCACTACCACACCGAAGCCAACGCCTCTCTCCGAGTCTCTGATATCGGCCGGGCCGAAAGCTCGGATGGCGTTCACTTTAAAAATCGAGAGCGATTCATTAGACCAGAGGAACCCTGGGAGCGGTTTGGCTGTGAGGATCCGCGAGTAACTAAAGTTGGTAATAGATATTACATTTTTTATACCGCTCTTTCTGAGTATCCATTTACTCCCCGGGGTATCCGCGTTGGACTGGCTATTAGTAAAGATATGAAAACAATTGAGGAGAAACACCTCGTTACTCCTTTTAACGCGAAGGCGATGGCGCTCTTCCCCGAGAAGATTAAGGGGAAGTATTATGCCATCCTCGCCGCTCATACCGACACCCCGCCTTCCTATATTGCGTTAGCAAAGTTCAACACACTTACTGATATCTGGTCCGAGTCGTACTGGAAGAAGTGGGAAAGCGATCTGCCAAAACACGCTCTACCTCTACAAAGGCAGGAGCGCGATCAGATCGAAGTGGGTGCACCACCGGTTAAAACCAAGGATGGCTGGCTCGTAATTTTTTCCTACATCAAAGGATATCATTCGTCCCATCCGCTCTTCACGTTCGAAGCAGTCCTCCTCGATCTTCAGGATCCTTCAAAAGTTATTTCGAGAACCGGACTGCCGATTATGGTTCCCGAAGAGGTCTACGAACTCTACGGTATGATCCCCGGCGTCATCTTCCCTTCCGGAGCGCTTCTTGATGGAAAAAATCTTTCTATCTACTACGGCGCGGCGGACACGACCTGCTGTGTAGCCACCGTACCCATAAAAGATCTGCTTTTCTTCATAAAATATTCGGCCGAAGGAGAACGGAAAAAAGTTGCCGCTCAGTTTAAGCGGGCTAATCAGAATCCAATTCTCGTACCCGATTCGAAATTCAAGTGGAAGGAGAAAGCAGTGCTTAATCCCGCCGCCCTGTATCTCGATGGAAAAGTTCATATGATCTACCGCGCTATGGATAATGAAAACACTTCCGTGTTGGGTTACGCTTCGAGTAAAGACGGTATTCGTTTTACAGAGGACTCTCAACCAATTTATCTGCCCCGCGAGCCATTTGAAATGAAGCGTCTGCCGGGAGGAAACTCCGGTTGTGAGGATCCCCGCCTCACAGTTATCGGAAAAAATATCTATATGTGTTACACTGCGTTTAACGGAGTTGAGGCACCCCGCGTAGCCTTAACTTCAATTCCCGTTAGTAAATTCTTAAAGAAGCACTGGGACTGGAAAACACCAGTATTAATTTCACCGCCACAGATGGATGACAAAGATGCCTGCGTCTTTCCTGAAAAGGTAAAGGGAAAGTATATGCTCTTCCATCGATTGGGCGAAAGTATCGATATTGCCTTCACTCACTCCCTTTCTTTCGGCGGATCGAAATGGCTCGAAGAAGAACAGTGGCTCAGTAAACGGCAAGGTTTCTGGGATAGTCAGAAGATTGGTATTTCCGCTCCGCCTTTTAAAACAAAAAAAGGCTGGGTGCTTTTTTATCATGGTGTTTCAGAAATGACATCGGTCTACCGTGTTGGTGCCGTACTCTTAGATCTCAAAGACCCTACTCGGATTATCGCTCGATCGGGATATCCCCTCTTTGAGCCAGAGATGTCTTACGAAAAAGAAGGAATCGTTCCCAATGTTGTTTTCCCTTGTGGTGCAGTTGTCATTAGCAACAAGGTTTATATGTACTACGGCGGAGGCGACAAAGTTGTGGGCGTTGCCACAATCACCCTTGAGGCTCTCTTAAAAACTTTGGCCTAGTATTTACGCCGAACGTTATCCTTGGTCCACTCGGTCAACTTACCAGATTCAATCTCCACCCGTTCTGCTTTCCGTAGTTTCTTTTCCTGATTTTTCTGAAGGATAGGAAAATGTTTTGAGGTATCGAGATCGTCCGGTATCGCCCACAAATTCTGATCCGAAAAAAGCCAATCATCTTCGTAGTCTAGTAGGCTAAACGGAGCTGAGTAACTTCGCATAGTCTTCCGACCATCATCCAAAAAGTATTCGTGAAAATACGAAAGAGCCAACTCTCGGACAGTTTTGAAGATAGGCTCACGGTATCTTAAAACTCCGTGATTCGTTTTACTGACCGCACCCCAACGTCCACCTTCTTTAAAAAGAGTGACGACGTGATCAACATCGGGCTTACTGGTTTGAAGATCTAAAAGAAGTGGCTTTTGACCGTGATACCAAAAAATCGCGGCGGCGAGGAGTGCCCCCTCCATACAGTGAGCCTGTCGTTTTCTGAGAACCAAAAGCGGCGAGCGACAGGTCTCTCCGCTCGTCTCAAAATTCATTCCAAAACTATTCAAAAAATCCTGGACCTGAGCCGGATTCTTTATTTTACGAAAAACATTAAATTCTTGGCGTGTTGATGGAAACCGAGTCATTGATATCTTAATTATAAACTAGAAATAAAAAAGGCCATTCTCGAAAGTATCGGACTGACCTTTTACCTGTAGGGATCCCCCTCGGTCGTCGTCTTATACATGAACAAGACGTTGTCTTTCAACGCCTCGCACGATGACAGCCTCACTCTCCCAAAACCAGAAAGACATTCCTCGCTTGGGGAACCCAAGGTCCCTCCAATACTGCGTCGCTTGAGGATTATGCTTTTCCAGCATCTTAAGTGCCTCGTCTTGAGGGACACTGAATCCCGGTTCTCTTCGCGAGATAAGACTCCCGCTCAGGGCGCCGGTTACAAACCCATCTGAATAACCAACGATGGGAAGACATTTCAGCGTGAGACCAAACCAGGCAGCACGAACCCACTCCTCAGCTTCCCCGTGGACCACTTCTGCAGTGATCTTGATCTCGCCCATTTGCGACTTTCGTGACATACACACCTCCTTACTACGGTTCAGTTTATCAGGTAAAAATACTCTGGTAAAGGTATTTTTATGCTACACTAGGCGTATATTTAGCTCTCCTCGATCAACGGTAATGATGAAACCGAAACTGATTGTCCATAGAAAAGAGTACCTGAACGCTCTCCGTGTTGGTTGGTTTCTGGCTATCCAGCACCTCAGGCGATCAGGAAAAGGAACGACCAGCCTGATTGTGTTTATTATGGTTCTCACCTTCCTGAACCTGGTTGTTGTCTCTGGACTTTTGATTGGACTCATCACTGGGTCTTTTGTTCAATACCGAGAAAGCTATTCCGGCGATGTGATTGTCACTTCCGCGGCTGGACGAGACTATATCGAAAACTCACCGGCCCTTATTACTTTTCTTGAAAGCCACCCCCAAGTTAAAGCCATCTCTCCCCGCTATGCTAGGAGTGTTCAGATTCTCGGCACGTTGAACCGCAATCCGAATAAAAACGAACGGCCCAATCAGATCGGTGCCCGCTTGGTTGGCATTGATCCGGCACGAGAGGAGGTGGTCACTGGTTTTTCAAAGTTCGTCCGTTATGGTGAACCACTGCTGGCTGGTGAGGAAGGGTATATTTTAATGGGAGCAAATCTCTTGAAGAAGTACTCTTCGTTTGCTGATGCCAATATTCCCGGCATTGATTTTCTTGGTGAAGCCGAGGTGGGAAGTCGAGTCAGGGTGATTATCTCTCGAGAGGACGGTGAACCAATCGTGAAAGACTTTATTGCTAAAGGTATCGTCAAGAGTAAGGTGGATGAAATATCAACCCGTTTCTTTGTAGTTGATAATGACTTGAAGCGACTCCTCCCGGTAAACAAAGAACAACTTCAGGAAGTGGCCATCCTAACTAAAGACCCAGCCTACGCCACAGAACTGGTCCGTCAGATAAAATCGTTTATAGGTTCCTATGCCGCTCGCGTTCAAACCTCAGAAGAAGCAATCCCCTCTTTCCTCCGAGATATTGAAACCACTATGGGTGTTCTTGGTAATGCCCTTTCTTCGATTGCTCTCGTCGTCGCTTCCATTACGATCTTCATTGTTATATTCATCAACGCCGTCACCAAACGAAAGTTCATTGGTATTATGAAAGGTATTGGCATCAGTCCCTTAGCCATCGAGTTCTCATATGTTTTCCAAGCTTTCTTCTATGGCCTCACCGGATCGGCGATCGGACTCCTTTTGACCTTCGGTTTCCTCCGTCCTTACTTTCAAGCTAATCCGATAGACTTTCCTTTTTCTGACGGCATCCTCGTTGCTACTCCCGATGGCGCGGCTATCCGCGTGGCTATTCTTCTCACTATTACTATCATCGCGGGATACATTCCGGCAAAACTGATTGTTCGTAAAAATACCCTAGACTCAATTCTTGGAAGATAACTATGATTAAAGCAATCGATATCGGTAGAAAATATGGGAGCGGAGAGCTCGAAGTAACTGCTCTTCAAAACATTAACCTCGAAATAAAAGATGGTGAGTTTGTGGCCGTAGTCGGCCCGTCTGGCGCCGGTAAATCAACCCTACTCTATCAGATCTCCTTACTCGACGAACCAACCAGTGGCGAGGTTCATATTGGCCACGTGAATACTACTCACCTCAACCAGATTCAAAAAACCAAACTGCGACTCCACGAACTTGGGTACGTCTTCCAGGATTATGCTCTCCTTCCAGAACTAAACTCCCTAGAAAACGTGGCCCTGCCGATGCTGATGCAGGGATTATCCCGCTTTGGTGCTTTTCAGAAAGCAGAACAAGCTCTTCTGCGAATTGGCCTTACGGATAAGTTCTATAGCTTACCGAGTCAGCTCTCTGGAGGACAACAGCAACGTGTTTCTATTGCTCGCGCTATTGCTCACAGTCCCCATATTCTTTTTGCCGACGAACCAACTGCTAACCTCGATTCAGTAAATGCTCGAGTAGTTATTGATGCTTTTGCCGAACTCAATAAGGAGGGCCAGACCATCGTGATGGTTACCCATGAAGAAGAGTACGCCAAACGAGCTCATCGAATCATTACGCTCAAGGACGGAGAAATTATTTCCGACAAAAAGTCCTAGGAGCCATCGTCGCCACCGTCATCCCGAGGTGGTCTATCCCAAAAAGATTTTTCACTCTCATAAGATCCCGCGAGAAGCTCCATACTGCCTACTCGACGCATTGTTTTAAGTCCAAAATAAAGAGCGAGAAGAAAAATAACGGCGAGAAGCTGGGTGATCCAGAAAAAACTATCGGCATCACCCGAACGAGCGTACCACTCAACGGCTCTCCACTCAAAAGCAATAACTCCTCCAACCGCCACCAGGATATTAAACATCGCTGTCCAAGGATTACGAGGACTGGTTAGTCCTGCGGCCACGCCGATTATAAGAATGGCTCCAATCGTAACAATAAGTGGCTGTTCAATTTGTTTCACAAAGAACGGGAGGGTAACGACCATCACAAGGGCCGCCAGTACAAACAGCCGTCTGACCGTATCGCCGTAGTAATGAATTGGTTTTTTAAACATGACCTTGTGACTATTTACGTCCTTATTATAACAAAAAAGCGATCACCTATCGAGTGATCGCTATCCTCTCCCCGCCGTGCCGCTCTATAATCTCTCGGCAAGCATTTTTTACCTCTGGATGATCCGGGTCCTCCAGACCAATGTAAAACTGACATCCGCCATCCACTGTCTTCTTGGCTAAACAGCTCGTCTTCTGAAGACCACGGGAACTGAAAGATTGAAGCACCTTCTCGAGAAGTCCCAGTTTGTTTTCCTCCGGGGAAAAAATGAAGCTGACTGCCCCGCCTCTCAAATCCCCCTCGGTCATCGTATGCCAGTCTATGGCATCCTGAATGACCGACCGCTTAGACTTTGGAAGTGAGGTTACAATCCGTTCAGCCATCCGAACTAGGAAATCTACGTCCTGATCCCGGCAAGCCCGGTTGATAGATATGAGAACCTCCTCCGCCTCTCGAATCACTCTCCTCGAGTTCGGGTGGTTAACGAGAATCTCACCTAGAACACGAGGCTGACCAAGACTCCTGAAGGCTCCGAGCATCTGAAGCCAGAATGGTGGGCCTGCCACTTGAAGAACCTGGGGCAAAGATGGACAACCCTTAACCAGAAGTTGTCCGAGGACAAGAGCTAGGACCATTGGTACACCTTGGCTCTTGGCTGTCAGTTTGTCGTGTCCCATGGGAGTAGTGACAACCACCTTCAGCTTACTCGCCTCAAGTGCCTCGAGAAGGAACTTCCGCCATCGCCTGTTCGGTTCATGGACAAAACCACAAATCACCGACTGTCCACGAAGAGATCTGATGCTTGGCCCAACCTTGAAGTGGCAAAAGCCCGTAGTGACCCTGCGTTTCACGAAGTGTTTATTCTGGAGAGCCTCACCGATGGGTCGACCGACGGGCTCCTGAACGGAAGTGCCGTGGAGCCAGAGGCTTCCCTCTTTAGCAAACTGAGCCAGACTCTCAATCGTCTCCGCCACCCCAGCGATAGGAAGAACGGAAAGAAAGACTATATCCGCCTTGGCCACCACCTCTCTCGGCGAAGGTCCTCCCCGATCCTTAGAATCCCAACCGATGGCAACACACCCTTGAGCCTCAAAGAACGGTCGAATAATCCCTTTGGCCATTGCTCCCCGAAAACCGCCGATGGCAACTACCTTCTTAGCAGGCATACTGTGTCTCCTTATTTTTTTTAGTGATACTAGAAGCTTTATACGAAAATTATTTCTCTTTGGCAATGGCGCAAAAATAAATACCACCCCGATTTTCGGGGTGGTATTTATCAAATCAGGTTACGAATAACCCAAGTTTTTTAGTACTGAGGGGCTCCAGTCGTGGCCGAGGTCGTAGCGGTCTCGGTCATGCTGGTGGTGTCAGTCGAAGAAACCATACTGCCATCCGTGGTGGAGGTAGCGGTTGTCTCGCTGGTGGTGGTTGACGGGGTGCCATTCTGGGTATAGAACCAGACGGCCAAAACGACAACCAACACAACCACGATTCCGATAATTACTTTATTGCTCATCGAGTTGTTTCTCTTATTTTTTCAACCTTTATAAGGTCAAAAGGTACCACATTACTATTCTTTTGTCTACGAAAACCCTCTGGAGGACTATTTGCCAAGACAAAGCTTCCCCCGTAGGCTAGGTATAATGGTTCAAGGATTTTGGAATGGTTTGTCAAAGCCCATACGAGCACTCGCCCCCATGGCTAACGTCACCGATGCAGCTTTTCGGCGCATGATTGCGGCTAAGGGGAAACCGGACATAATCTGGACTGAATTTGTCTCCGCCGATGGTCTTGCTTCGGCTGGTCGAGAAAAACTACTCCCCGATCTCTGGTTTACTGAAACCGAAAGACCAGTTGTCGCTCAGTTTTTTAGTGCCAAGCCGGAATTAATGTATCAGGCCGCACTTCTTGCCCAGGAGTTAGGCCTTGACGGCATTGATGTCAATATGGGGTGCCCCGATAAAGGCGTGGAGAAACAAGGGGCAGGAGCTGCCTTAA
>JBBUHS010000147.1:0-3844 GCA_038055675.1 Patescibacteria group bacterium
TTGCTTACTCTACTGTTTTTTTAAGAAACCATCAATTACCGAGCAACTACCTCCTCTCCGTTCCAGAGAAAAATTTCGGAGAAAATTGATACTGAAGCCTTTCGCTTCTCAGCTAAAAGCCAATCCTCAAGTCGTAATGATTCCAGAAAAAGACGTCCGGCCAGGAGATCGCGAACCACCTGAGGCCGAAGAATCTCTTTTTCAAACTTCTCTTTGTTCAGGCCATATTTTTTACTCTCGGCCTCAATACTGCTTGCTCGTTCCAAAAAAGCGTTGGTGCGCTGTCTCTCAAGATTCTTCAGTTCCGCTCCAAATTCTTTTTCTGCTCCCTGACGGATCAACTGCTCTTCGATTAAACCGCTGACAATAGAAACGGTCAGGTCTTTGCTTCTGAGGACAGAAGGATTGGTTGAGGTCGCAGCTTCTTGAGCCTCATACTGCTCGGCCGCATTCATATGTAGATTGAAACGACGAGCGGAAACCCAATCTCCATTTACAACCGCTATTGGATAAAGCCCCCAATAGGAAATCACAAAAACAGCGCCGAAAAAAATACCGGCGCAAAAAATAATGCCTCGGCGGTATACTCTAAGGATGTGGCGAAGTCGCGCTCTCACGAGGTGGAATAATAATTAACATTTTCTCATCTGGTCGAAGGTAGTTAAACTCAGCTCTCACCCTCTCTTCAATGTTTTCTGGCTTGTCATATCCAACCAACTGAGCCTTGAGCTGATTACGGGAATCCTCGGCTTTTCTGAGCTTATCATGCACCGTTCCAAGACCCTGATTCAGTTCGGCCTGCTGACTCCAAAAGATGAAGATCTGAACTCCCAAGAAACTCACTGCAAGAACCAGAAGGCTGATCGTAAAAACCTTAATCACCTATAGAGAATAGACGAAATGAGAAAAAATATCGAGTTATTTATGAACAGAATTGACGGCCCTATAAAAAGGAGTATAAATCTTTATAGTCCTACCCACTCCCTCTCTTCAAGAGAGGCTTTCTCCTCGCAAGAGGACACTCGGAGGCAGGAATGAGACATTCGTTTGATTTTGGTGGGAACCAAAATCATGCCGCAATCAGCAAAATGCGGCGTACCTTATTTTTTTAAGATCTCACGGATGACTTCTGGGCTAATTGTTACTTTGCCAAGCTCCTGAAGCTTCTCTTTTCCTTTCTTCTGTTTTTTCCATAACTTCATTTTTCTTGTAATATCTCCGCCATTTTTTCCAAAATCACCCAATTTTTTCTTGATAGCGACTATGGTTTCTCGAGCAATGATTTTACCTCCAACTTTAGCCTGGATTGGTTGCTTGAACTGCTGTTTCGGCAAAAGATCTTTCAGACGGTCTACCATATCTCGGCCTTCTCGTTCCACCTCTTCTCTAGATACTATACGCGACAAAGCTGGAATAGACTCTTCATTCACTAAGATCTCTAACTTCTCCACATCGGCCAACTCTTCTTCTATAAGTTCATAAGAAAAAGAGGCGTAGCCAGCCGTAACTGATTTAATGGTGTTATCAAATCCGCGCATCAGTTCTGCGAGTGGCATCTTTCCGATTAAAAGAAGTGCGTCTCCGAAGTTCTTTGTCTCTGTGATTTCAAATTTATATGTTTTAGTCAGTCCAAGAACACCGTTCAGATACTCTGGCGGTGTCACAATATCCAACTGAATCATCGGCTGGAATACTTTGTCTGGTTTTTCCGGAAACTCAGCCGGCTGTTTGATAATCCGCTCCACCCCACGCTCAATGATGCGATACGCGACTGATGGCAGGCTGGTTGAAAAGTCTGCTCCGAATTCGTCCCGCAGACGACTGGCTGTAATTTCAAAGTGAAGCTGACCCAAAAAACCAACCTTGAATCCCCGGCCCAACAGTTCGTTTGATTCCGGTTCAAAGCTCAGCGCGGCATCGTTCAAACGAAGCTTGCCCAAGGCCTGCCGTAAGTCCTCAAAAGAAGTTACTCCCTGAGGATAAAAAGACACAAACACAACCGGCTTCGGTTCTCGATATCCTTGGAGTGGTGGAATGTCTAAATCAGGAGCAATGATTGTGTCTCCAATATTTACGAGCGCCGGCTCTTTTAATCCCGTGGCAATATAACCAATCTCTCCCGAAGAAAGATCCTTGCCAGCCGTGAGTCGCGGACTGAACGATCCCACCTCCTTCACTTCAAAAACTTTCCCATTTGAAGCGAGCCGAACCTTATCTCCCATTTTTACCTTTCCGCCCATTACACGAACATAGGCAATAATTCCTTTGTGGTCGTCGTACTGAGAATCAAAAATTAAACTCTGAAGCGTATCGGGACCAAGCTCCGGCGGTGGAACTTTCTCCACAATTTTTTCTAAAATTCCAGAAACTCCCTCGCCGGTCTTCGCAGAAATTCGAATAATATCCTCGGGAGTTTGGTCGATCAGGGTAGCGAGAAGAGAAATAATCTTTTCGGCGTTCGGAGAGGGCATATCGATCTTGTTCACTGCCCCGACGATTTTTAATCCCATATTTTTTGCAAAACGAAAGTTGGCCAACGTCTGCGCCTGAATACCTTTTGTGATATCAACTAAAAGCAAAGCACCCTCCACGGCAGTCAGGGCTCGAGAAACCTCGTATGAAAAATCGGAGTGTCCAGGTGTATCAATTAAGTGCAGGGTATAGGGTATAGCGTTTAGGGTATACTTCATCCGCACTGGCGCCATTTTGATGGTAATTCCCCGTTCACGTTCTAAAGAAAGCTGGTCCAGATACTGGGGCTTCATAAGGCGTGTTTCCACGGTTTTTGTCTCTTCTAATAATCGGTCGGCCAGAGTCGACTTACCGGAATCAATATGGGCAATGATGACGAAGTTTCTAATCTTATCGAGCATGTAAAAACACCGATTTACGGTGCAAGGTCAGAATAGCATTAGAAGAACCGAGGAATCAAACCTAGAGGGAGCCAATAGCACCTCCTAGGCTCTGAAAAAGACGGATATATAAAATAGCAAAAACTCCAAGAGATAACAGGAAACAGATAAGAAAGAGAAATTGCGATCCTTTAAAAAACAACCTAAGAACATTAAAGAGTAATCCAGCTACCAGAATACTTGGAATAATCAGAAAAAATATAGCCATTGATTTATATTTTCTCTAACGTGAGATCAAACACTACCCGCGCTGGAATATCTTTTGTTTTATACTCAAAAATTGGTAACTGATTTTCCCTGAAGTGGTAGCCGACTGGAGCATCAATCTCAAAACTGTAATTCCCTTCAGTGCCTGCCTGCTTTTCAAAAATAAATCGGTAGGGAACTCCGGTCTCTGGTTTTTCCGGCAGTCGATATTCGTAGTCGAGAACGGCTTTTGTTTCTTTCCCGGCCTCAGTAACTGTCCATCCAGCCACACCCATTTTTTCTGATTCCTCAAAAGTGCGAATAGTCGGCATTCCAAGGACAGTCTTGAATGTCGATTCATAGGCCACAAGCGTCGCATCTTTGGTATACGTATCATTATAGGAGCGGCTAGCCGGCCTTCGATCTTCAAAACCACTTACGCCGAGCACCTGACTTCCTGCCGGTATTAACACTCGCATATAATTCTTATTTGGAACGGTATACCATCTTTCTGTTTCCTTGTTGCCTCGGTGCGCGCGAGTAATATTCAATTTATGAGAAACTCGCCCATCCGCTTCGATCTGGGCTCTGAGTGAAAAAGTTCGCTCCATAACATAGTTTGTTTTTTCTCCACCGATGGTGCTGTCAACAATGGCCAGGTAATCAACATTCTGCGTTGGTGAACTCAAGATAACCCCTCCATCAGCTCCAAAGAATCGAACAATCGACTGCAGTTCTACGTCTTT
>JBBUHS010000148.1:0-5709 GCA_038055675.1 Patescibacteria group bacterium
CACATTCCACGACGAAGTTCGATGTCCACACCAGCAGTCGGCTCATCAAGAATTAAAAGCTTGGGATGATGAATCAAGGCTCGAGCGATCAAAAGTCGGCGCTTCATTCCACCAGATAAGGTCATCGAACGTTCATTCCGCTTCTCCCACAGACCTAACTGCTTCAAATATTTTTCGGCATCTTTTAAGGCTGTCGATCGAGGAATACCATAGAAACCAGCCTGATCAACGACAATATTAATGACCTTCTCAAAGATATTGAAGTTTATTTCCTGGGGCACCAGACCAATAAAAGACTTGGCTTCATCTCCCGACTGATCAATATCCCGACCGAAAACCCGAACAGTCCCACCTGTTTTATTCACAAGCCCGGCGGTAATTCCGATTATGGTTGTCTTACCTGCGCCATTTGGTCCAAGAAGCGCAAAAAAATCCCCCTCCTCGATATCAAGGCTAATTCCTTTTACCGCCTGTATGCCCGTGGCGTAGGTTTTTTCTAATTTTGAGATGGAGAGGGCTTTCATTAGTTGCCAGCTTTCTGAATGGTGGCTGATTTAATAGTTACCGGAGAAAGCGGTTTGTCGTTACCGTCGGTCTGGACACTCGCAATGGCATCAACAACGTCTTGCCCTTCAATCACCTTTCCAAAGATGGTGTAGGCATTTGGCAATGGATAGTCCTGGTGCATGATAAAGAACTGACTGCCGTTTGTGTTTGGTCCGGCATTCGCCATAGCAACCACACCTTTCTTATATCCAGCCTTATAAGATTCGGTCGCCGCATTCAGTTCATCAGCAAACTGATAACCTGGACCTCCTGCACCGGTGCCTGTCGGATCCCCACCCTGGATCATAAAACCTTTGATCACGCGGTGAAAAACAACACCGTTATAAAATCCCTTATTAGCCAAAGTAATAAAATTCTCTACTGTCTTTGGAGCGTCCTCATCATAGGTCTGAAAAACAATCTTTCCGAAGTTGGTGTCTAATGCAACAGTATTCATAGATTTTGGTGATTTTATTGTGGTTGTTTCTAATATATTTGCCCCTAGAGATGAGCTACTCACTTGCCCTGTCGTTGATGTTGAATATCCATCAGTTTGCTCTCCTAAACTGTTCGGCCCCCGACCAGAACCAAGATATACTATCCCTCCGATCACAACGGTCAAAATAGCTGCCGCAATTATAATATATTTTCCCATCAGGCTATTATAGCCACTTACTGCTCGTTTCGGCAACTTCACCAATTATTTTATCGCTGAGAAAAAAGGGCCAGGAGGGTTTCCGCTAATTTTTTCGGCGAGTGACGAACGAGTTTTCCAGTATCAATCAGATCGGCGGTTAAGATTTTTGGCTTTTTGCTTTTCAGATCTAGGTTCGAAATATCAACATAATGCGCTCCCTCTTTTCGATAGCGAGCCGCCAACGCTGGCTGAGGCTTCTTCTTGTTAAAAAGAGCGTAGTCGAGCACTCCCTCTCCTAGATACTTTTCTATTTCCTTCAAAAAATCTTCTGCCTTAAAATCATTCGTTTCGCCATGCTTGGTCATGGTATTTCCAATATATATTTTTTTTGCTTTTGACGACTTAATGGCCTCGGGAACCCCTCTTACAAGGAGATTCGGAATAACGCTTCCGTAGAGATCGCCAGGACCGATAATGATTAGATCGGCACTATGAATAACTCTTCGCGCACTGGGATTGATTCGTCCCTGGGGTTCAAGCCAGACAGATTCAATTTTTGCCCGATTCAGGTCTTTCGGAATATCAATTCTTGTCTGCCCTTTAATAACCTTACCGTTTACTAATCGGGCATGAAGACGAACATTATCCAGAGTAACTGGCACCACCTCTCCGTTAATACTGAGAAGAGTTGAGGCTTCCCGAACAGCTGAGGTAAAATCCCCTGTCACTTTTTCAAGAGTCGAAAGAAAAAGATTACCAAAATTATGACCCTGCAATCCCCCGTCTTCAAAGCGGTAGGTGAAAAGATCGCGTAGGGTTTCGCTGGACTCTGAAAGGGCAACCAAAGCTCGCCGAATATCCCCTGGAGGCAAAACCCCATACTCGTCTCTTAGCACTCCTGTTGAACCACCGTCGTCAGCCATAGAAACCACAGCGCTCAGGTTAACCGGATACTTCTTGAGGCCAGAAAGAACCACAAACGTCCCCGTACCCCCGCCAATAGTTACAATATGTTTGATCTTCATCTCGGAAATAGTACCAAAGATATGTCACTTCTTACCATTCCAGCCCAGATTCAGCAATACCCTATTCTAACCTGCCGATAGCCTGAATCCAGACTGTTTTACCGGACTGCTCACGATTTTCATAAACGACCGTAAATCCAGATTTTTTGAAGTAGCTTTCGAGCTCCTCGGAAAGAAAATAGCTAAAAAACCTCTTATACGAATATCCATAATCGTTTTTTTCTTTTTCTTCCTCTTCTGGTCCGCCTGGTTTTAGCTCTTTGACCGCAACATACAGATGTCCTCCGGGTTTCAATTTTCTAACAAATTGATCGAAGACTCCGGGAACCTCTTTTTTAGGAATGTGCAGAAGGGCCGCCTGAACAAATACGCCATCAAAAGTCCTATCTAGGGTATCCAGATTCTTCATATCTAAGGCCAAAAAATCTATTTCTGGAACTTTTAATCTGGCAATTTCTAAAAATTTCTCCGAGAAATCAATGCCGGTAATTTTAAATCCTTTTTCAGAAAGATATTCCGATTTAATCCCCGCTCCACAACCAACGTCTAAGATAGTTCCGCCCGGCGGCAAAAAAGAACAAAACGTATTGGTGCCGTCAATCCACCAGTCATCAGTTTGATGACCTTTGTTCCAGTCCTCCGCAATTGTATTATAGGTGTCTCTGAGACTCATTATGATTCATCCAGAATAATCCGCTTTTTAAAAGCTCCTCGCTCTTCCCGTTTCTTTTTCTGAATTTCGACAATCTCTTTAATCGTCCAGTTCTTTGACTCTAAAATAGCAGTAATAACCTCAAATACATCGGCCATTTCTTCAGCGGATTCAGCTTCTATCCACTCCCTAACCTCTTCTTCTAGTTTGGCTTTCAGTTTTTCCCAGTACTCTTCTTCTGTTGCTGTATGAATAAGAGGAGTACCACCTTTCGCTCTGATAATTTCCGAAATATTATCGCGAACTAATTTATTGTATTTCATTAGAGAGATCCTACCTCAAATAATTCTTTTTCTAATATCTTACTACTATACTCAGCATCCGATGGTCTGTCGAAAAGAAATCTTCCTTTGAACTTCTTTCCGCCAAGAAAAAATGGTAACCAATAAGTATCGTCTGGCCACATCTTATCAAAAGGAAGTTCTGAAATATCAAACCATTGTGGCTTCATCTCCTCGCTTTCTTTTGGTTCACCCTCGTAAGAATCAATTGAAAAAATATGGACTTCCAGGGTTTTTGATCCAGTTTGATATTCAAAATCAAGGATCCCTCTTTTCGAAAGACTTAGAACTTTGATACCCGCTTCTTCTTCGATCTCCCGCTTGGCTGCTTCTTCAATAGATTCCCCCTCCTCTAGCTTACCACCAAAACCATTCCATCTTCCCGAACCAAATACCCGCTTTTTCATTCCCAATAAAATCTTGGGGTGTTTATGAGCAATAGCGAGAGTAAGGATCTTTTTCATTCCATTGAAATAATAAGAAAACCTTTCTCCTTTATTTCCTCCTCCTGACCAAAAAGATTATCTAACTGGAACTTACCGACATAAGTTACTTTTTTCTCAATTTCTCTCCCGCTGTATTCCTTTGTTTCCGGGTCCCACTCCCGAAGAATCAGAGTATCCCCTTCTCCAACTTCAAAATCATTAAGCCGAAATTCGTATTTCTTCTTGCCAGAGAAAACAGCTTCAAAGTATTCCGGCCAAACTTTTTTCTTAATGACTGCCATTTTATTTTCCGTGATACTTTTTATATTTCTTTCGGGATTTCAACTCTGATCCAGACATCGTCCTTTTCGCACCAATACACCTTACGGTCATATTGCTTATTATTTCTAGAGTCTGAACTTGAATCTTCCACCCTTACAACCATCTCTTCATTACATTTTGGACATTTCATAGGTTTATTTCCCATGGCAGTGCTTATATTTCACGTTCGCACTACTGTGCTCAGTATTTCGTCGCCTCCGCTCCTCAATTTCCCGCTGCCATCCTCCTTCGCTGAGGCTACGGCGGGACTCCGCTTATTTTTTCCTATCTTAAACGCTTCTGCCATGGCAATTTTTATATTTTTTTAGAGTTCCGTCTGTGTTCTTCGCTCCGCAGGGGCAAGGATCGTTCCGTCCCACTTTTTCACCATTAGAGTTCTTGAGTGGAGTGCTCGTCACAACCGCTTTGGGAACTGAGTGATTGTGTGATGAGTGATCGTGGTCGCCCTCGCTCAGTCGGAAGATGTTTTCAAAAACCCAGGTGTTAAACATATCCCAAAATTCGTTGAAAAGATTGTGACTTTCTCTTCGGTACTCCACAAGCGGATCGCGCTGACCGTAGGCGCGCAAACCAAATGATTCGCTTAAGGCATCGATATTCTCTAGGTGGTTCAGCCAAAGCATATCTAAAATTCCCAAAAGACGATTGATTGTGCCGGGCTGCATAGCCAGAATTTTCGATTTTGTTTCAATTTCTTTCTTCACCGGATCGAGGTCTCCTTGGCTCGGCCATACAAAATCAGGCGACACAATTTTCGCTGTCAGGGCGGATTTCTGGATCTCCTGCCACATCTCTCTGGGATCTTCAGCCAACTCCACTTGGCTGGCTACTTTTTCCAGATGCCCGATAACCGCTTCTGAGACTTTCTCGGCTAGATCCTGTTTTTCAAAGCTGGTCATAATCTCGGTGCGTCGTTTGTAGACCGCGATACGCTGTTTATTCAAAACATCATCATACTCCAGCAGGTGCTTTCGCATATCAAAGTTTGCTCCCTCAATTTTAGCCTGGGCTTCTCCGACCACCCGCGAAATAACCGGCAGATCAATCGGCAGGTCTTCCGGAAGATGGAACCGTTCCATCAGACTCTTCACTCGCTCACCACCAAATATCCGCATCAGGTCGTCGTCTAAAGACAAAAAGAATTGGGAAGCACCTGGATCTCCTTGGCGACCGGATCGTCCCCGAAGCTGGTTATCAATACGCCGAGCCTCGTGCCGCTCGGTACCAATCACAAAAAGACCGCCTAAATCACGTACCTTCCGGGCCGCTTCTGGATCAGGAGGATTTCCTCCTAAAATAACGTCTACGCCGCGACCAGCCATGTTGGTTGCAACTGTTACCCCCTTCAGTCGTCCGGCCTGAGCAATAATTGAACCTTCGCGTTCATTATTCTTAGCATTCAGAACTTCATGAGGAACACCAACCCGAGTAAGATGCTTGGAGAGCATTTCATTCTTTTCAATAGAGGTTGTGCCCAAAAGAACTGGTTGGCCCTTGTGATATAGTTCCTCAACTTTATCAGTGATTGCCTTCCATTTTATTTCAGAGTTTTTATAGATTGCATCCGACGTGTCCTTGCGAGCAATTGGACGGTTGGTCGGAATCGTCATCACCTCCAACTCATATACTTTATGGAACTCTTCGGCCGAAGTCTGAGCGGTGCCAGTCATGCCGCCAATCTTCTTATATAATCGGAAGTAGTTTTGAATAGAAATCTTGGCATACGTTCGAGATTCTTCTT